>DATFYA010000083.1 GCA_035315345.1 Candidatus Methylomirabilota bacterium | reverse complement strand
GTCCTACTCGTTCAGCTCCAACTTCCCCGACGACGTGCGGCGACTCAAGTAACCCCGACACCCGAGGAGGCTTCCATGCCCAACATCACCGTGCAGTGGTACGCCGGCCGCACCGACCAGCAGAAGCGCGAGATCGTCGCGGCCATCACCGACGCGATGGTGAAGATCGGCAAGACCACCGCCGACCAGGTCCACGTGGTGTTCCAGGACGTGGAGAAGTCGAACTGGGGCGTCAACGGCGGGCTCGCGAGCGACCGCTAGCGGTGGCGGGACTCCAGGTCGGCTTCATCCCGATCGAGGGCGGCCATTACTACCGGGACGCCCTCGAGGAGGTCGTGCGCGCCGAAGACCTCGGCTTCGACTCGGTGTGGATGGAGGAGCATCACTCGGTCACCAACCACTACTGGCCCTCGCCGCTTCCGGTGCTGGCGGGCTTCGCCACCCGCACCAGCCGCATGCGCCTGGGCACCGACATCCTGGTGGCGCCGTTCTACCACCCGGTCCGGCTCGCCGAGGACACCGCCATGCTCGACGTGATGTCGGGCGGGCGGTTCGTGCTCGGCGTCGCCATCGGGTACAAGCCGGACGAGTTCGCGCTCTACGGCGTCGAGCTCGAGAAGCGGGGAGCCCGCTTCGAGGAGCAGCTCGCGATCATGAGCGGGCTGTGGACGCAGGAGTCGGTCTCGTTCGCCGGGACCTACTATCGGGTCGACGGCCGCCTCGAGCCGAAGCCCCTCACCCGTCCGCATCCGCCGGTGTGGATCGGGGGCTGGGGTGACATCACGCTGCGGCGCGCGGCCACCCTCGCCGACAACTGGGTGCCCGGCCCCACCGCGGACCTGGCGCGCCTGCTCGCGGGCAAGCAGCGCTTCATCGCCGACCGGCGCGCGGCCGGACGGACCGACGCGCTGACCGAGTGGCCGCTCACCCGCGACGTCATCATCGCCGACACCGATCGCGAGGCGCGCGAGCTGGCCGAGAAGCACATCATGATCTCCTACCGCAAGGAGTACGCGGGCGGCTGGCGGCATCCGTTCATCGACGCCTCCATCGCCACCGACCTCGACGCCCTCATGAAGGACCGCTTCCTCATCGGCGGTCCCGACCAGGTCGTCCGCGCGCTCAAGCCCTTCGTCTCCGAGTACGGCATGACCCACCTCATCTGCCGCGTGTTCTTCCCGGGCATGCCGCACCGGCACATCATGCGCGAGCTCGAGCTGATCGCGAAGGAGGTCCGTCCCGCCTTCGCCTGACCGGCGGGGCGAGCGCCGGACCGCCCGCCCCGCTGTGATACGCTGCGGCTCGTGCGCTGGCTGATCGTCCTGCCGTTCGCCCGGCCCGGCCACATGGGCGTGGACTTCCGCGACGAGCTGGTGGCCATGGGCCACGAGGCGCGGACCTTCGCCTATCGCCGGGACAACCCGCTCTACAAGAACCGCTCGACCAAGGCCACCTACCAGCTCTTCATCCTCCGCCGTCTCGAGCGCGCGTGCGTGGCGTATCGGCCGGACCTGGTGCTGGTGATCAAGGGCGGGCCGGTCACCCCCGGCCTGGTCCGGCGCGTGAAGGCGCGCATCGACACGCGCTTCCTCAACGTCTTCCCCGACAACCCGCTCTGGATGATCCCGTTCGAGTGCATCGAGGCCTACGACGCCTTCTTCACCAAGGAGCGCTACGCCCTGCGCGCGCTCGAGCAGGCCGGGCTGCGCAACCTGCACTACCTGCCGATGTACTGCGTGCCCGAGATCCACCATCCGGTCGAGCTCACCGCCGAGGAGCAGCGGCGCTACGCGGGGCCGCTGAGCTTCGTGGGCAGCGCCTACGCCTACCGCGAGCGCTTCGTGCGCGAGCTGCGCGGCTACCCGCTGCGCCTGTGGGGCGCGGGCTGGGACCGAGTGGATCTCCCCGAGGTGCGCGCGATGGTGGCGGGCGGACCGGTGTGGGCCCGGGCCAAGCTCGCGGTCTACTCCGGCTCGACCCTGTCCCTGAATCACCATCACCCGATGAACGACATCGTGGGGGTGAACACCCGCGCGTTCGAGCTGGCCGCGAGCGCGGCGTGCCAGGTGGTGGACGACAAGGCGGAGCTGGGCCATCTCTTCACCCCCGGTGAGGAAGCGGTGGTCTATCACGACCTCGCCGAGCTGCGGAGCCAGCTCGACTACTACCTGGCCCATCCCGACGAGGCGCGCGACATCGGGGAGCGGGCCCGCAAGCGCGCCCTCGCCGAGCACACCCTCCGCCACCGGATCGAAGAGATCATTTCCGTGCTATGACCGCCCGCTCGTACGCGACGGCACTCCGCTGCATCGACTGCGACGCCGCGTACGATCTCGGCTATCGCCTCGAGTGCGCGGCGTGCCACGGCCTCCTCGAGCTGCAGTACGACTGGGAGGCCCTCCGCGCGGCCGGCCCCGCGGTCTTCGAGGGCCACGGGCTCTGGCGCTACGCCCCGGTCCTGCCCATCGCGGATCCGGCGCACCGGGTGTCCCTGGGCGAAGGCGCGAGCCCGCTGCTCGATTGCCCCGCGCTGGGCCGAGCGCTCGGGGTGCGACGTCTGCAGGTGAAGTTCGAAGGCAGCAATCCCACCGGCACCGTGAAGGACCGCTCCTCTCCGACCGCGGTGGCCGCGGCGCTGCAGTTCGGCTTCCGCGCCACCTCGGTGGTCAGCTCCGGCAACGCGGGCTCGTCGGTCGCCGCCTACTCGGCGCGCGCCGGGCTGCGCTCGCTGATCTTCGCCTACGAGCGCACCTCGGCCCCCAAGCTCCTGCACATGGCCGCCGCCGCGACCGACCTGGTCCTCTACCAGGGCGTCTACGACGACCTGATCACGCTGTGGGACCGATTGGTCGAGGAGCGCCTCTTCTGCGACTGCGGCGCCTCCCGCAACGCCTACAAGCACGAGGGCAAGAAGACGCTCGCCTACGAGATCGCCGAGCAGTCGGGCTGGCGGGTGCCCGACGTGGTGGTGGCCCCCACCGCGGTCGGCGAGACCTTCATTGCCACCCATCGGGGCTTCGTCGAGATGGAGCGCCTCGGCTGGATCCCGCGGCGGCCGCTCATGGTCGCGGCCCAGGCCACCCGCGCCAACGCCATCGCGCGCGCGTGGCGGGAGAAGCGCCCCCTCGAGGCCCTGAAGATCGGCTACACGGTGGCGGAGGGGCTTGCCGCCGGCAATCCGGGCCGCAAGGGTGACTGGGTCCTGCGCATCCTGAACGAGACCGGCGGGGTCGCCGGCGACGCCGAGGACGAGGAGATCCTCGAGACCCAGCGCCTGCTCGCGAGAACGGAGGGCATCTGGGCGGGGCCGACCGGTGTGGCCGCGCTGGCGGTCCTGCGCCGGCTCCTCAGAGACCGCGCGGTCGATGCCGGCGGCACCATCTGCGTCATCGTGAGCGAGACCGGCCTGAAGACCGAGGCGCATGCGCCGGAGCGACGGGCCACCGCCTTCGACGAGGCCTCGCTGCGCCGGCTGGTCCGCGAGCTACTGGGCGGTCCGGCGCGCTGAGCGCGCCGCCTCGGCGACCGGCCGAAGGCGGAGCCGGCGCGCGGCCAGCGAGGCCATCTGAGGGTCGCGCTCGACCCCGATCCACTCGCGCCCCAGCGCGACCGCGACGCGCCCGACCGTCCCGGCGCCCGCGAAGGGATCGAGCACCGCGCCCCGCCGGGCGGACATCTCCAAGATCCCGCGGAGCACCGGGTCGGGCGTCGCGTCCCACAGGCTCTCCGGGTGCGAGCGCGGCAGCGGCAGCGCCCAGCACAGGGTGTGACCGTCCGGACGCACCGGTCGGTCGGCCTTCCGGAACCGCAGGAGATAGTTGACCCGGTTGTCCCACCGCTCGCGCGAGCGCACCTGCGCCCACAGTCCCTTTGACTGCAGGCGAAAGCCGCGCCGTCTCAGGGCCGCGGCCACGAGCGCGTCGACGCCGACCCACTCGATGCCGTCGTGCCGGTCGCCGATGACGAGCCAGAGATCGCCACGGTCGGCGAGCACGCGGCGCCACTCCCGGGCGAAGCCTGCCGCCAGCTCCCGGGCGTAGCGCTCGGCCCGGGCCCGGCCGCGGCCGCGGACCCAGTACGGAGGAGAGGTCACGATGACCCCGACGCTGCCCGTCGCGATTCCGCCGAGCCGCCGGCTGTCGCCGACGAATAGCCGAACCCGACCGTCGCGGCTCGCATAGCGCTTCACCCCGGGCGGCCGACGGTCAGGCGGGACGCTGACGCTGTCGCAACAGGAGCGGCACGCCCACCGCCGCCACCGCCATGCCGACCAGGCTCACCACCTGCGCGATGCGGAGCGAGCCGAGCATCAGCGGGTCGATGCGGAGGCCTTCCGTGAAGAGACGGCCGACGGAGTAGAGGCCCAGGTAGGCCAGGAACAGCGCGCCGGGCGCCCGTTTCAGCCGGTCGCGCAGCACGAAGAAGAGCAGGAGGAAGACGACCAGGTCCCAGAGCGACTCGTAGAGGAAGGTCGGGTGAAAGAACTCCGACTGCGCGTACTGCAGGGGCCGGTTCGGCGGCGATATGAAGAGCTTCCACGGCAGATCGGTCGGACGTCCGAACGCTTCCTCGTTGAAGAAGTTCCCCCACCGGCCGATCGCCTGGCCGAGCGCGAGGCTGGGCGCGGCCACGTCGAGGAATTGACGCAGCGGCAGATGCCGACGCCACGCGTACGCCCCACCGACGAGCACGCCCGCGATCACCCCGCCGTGGATCGCAAGACCGCCCTCCCAGACTGCGAAAATCTTTCCCGGAAACTGGCTGTAGTAGTCGAGGTTGAACAGCACGTAGTAGAGGCGGGCCCCCACGAGTCCGCCCAGCAGGGCCAGCTCGGCCGCCTTGAGCAGGCTCTCGGGATCGAGGCCGCGTCGACGCGCGTCGCGATGGCCGAGCCACAGCCCCAGCGCCATGGCCAGCGCCATGAGCACGCCGTACCAGCGGAGCGCGATCGGCCCCACGTGGAGCGCGATCGGGCCCGGCGAATGGAACATAGATGGCTTATACGGCGGCGGGTCGGGGCTGTCAATAATTCAGCGACTTTTCAGGCGTTTTCCCTCCGAATTTGTTGACACTCCGAAAAACGCTCCGGTATCATCAAATGAAAATAGTTCTGCATCGTCATCATTCACCCACCCGAGAAGGAGACCCGAGTGCCAGGGCCAGGAAGCGTCAACGGCGGCGTTGCGGATCTCGTCCTCAGCGCCGGACCCGTCGCCAAGTTCATCCTGTTGCTGCTCGCGATCTTCTCCGTCGTCTGCTGGGCCCTCATCGTCGAGAAGTGGTGGGAGTTCCGCAAGATCCGCCGCGAGTCGCTCCGCTTCCGGCAGATCTTTCGCGAGGCTCGCCGCTTCTCGGTGGTGTACGCGGCGGCGAAGAAGCATCGCGACAGCCCGTTGGCCCAGCTCTACGTCGCGGCGGGTCAGGAGCTGGTCACCGCCTACGGCAGCGCCGACATGGTCGACCACGTGCTCGACGACCCGGAGGAGGGGCTGCCCTCCGAGCGGCTCGACGCCTCGAGCCGGGCGCTCCGGCGCGCCGGATCCTCCGAGATCGGGCGCATGGAGCGCTACCTCCCGTTCCTCGCCACCGTGGCCAGCTCGGCGCCCTTCATCGGCCTGTTCGGCACGGTGTGGGGCATCATGACCGCCTTCCAGGGCATCGGGCAGCAGGGCTCGGCCAACCTCGCGGTGGTGGCCCCCGGCATCTCCGAGGCCCTGATCGCGACCGCGGCCGGTCTCGGCGCGGCCATCCCGGCGGTCATGGGCTACAACTTCTTCGTGAACCGCACCAAGCACTGGGCGATGGAGATGGAAGGCTTCACGCTGGACCTGCTGAACGCCTTCGCCCGTCCGGTGCAGAAGGCGGCGCGGGTGTCCAAAGATGGCCATTAAGGTCGACGAGACCGACAACGGTAGCAGCTACCGCATCGGCGGGACGCTCGCCGAGATCAACATCATCCCGCTCGTCGACGTGACGCTCGTGCTGCTGCTGATCTTCATGCTCACCGCCCCCCTGATGTACCGCGGCATCGACGTCAACCTGCCCAAGACCGCCGGCAAGCCCACCGCGACCGAGGAGCGGATGGTCCTCACGCTCACCAAGGAGCAGACCATCTACGTCAACGACAAGCTGGTTTCCCTCGCGTCGCTCGAGCAGTCGTTGCGGGACCTGTTCAAGAACCGGCAGGACAAGACCCTGTACCTGCGGGCCGACCAGGCCCTGCAGTACGGCTTCGTCGTCGAGACCATGGACCGCATCCGCCGTTCCGGCATCGAGAAGCTGGGCATGGTCACGGAGCCGTCCCGCGCTCGATGAGCACCACGATGGCCGCCCGCCGCTACCCGATGGGGCCGCGTCCTGGCCCGCGCCCCGATCCCGGCCTGCGGCGGCTCGGACCGGCGCTGAGCGGGCGGCGCCTGCCGATGGCCGCGATCTTCTACTCGGCGCTCGGCCACATCCTGTTCTTCGGCGGGATCATGGCGTTCGTGATGTGGAGCGGCTGGCGACCCGAGAAGGTCCAGGTCGTCAACCTGGTGCCGATGGTCGCGGCGGTCGGGGTTCCCAACGCGCCGGTCGCGCCGGTCGCCCCTCGTCCGCAGGCGCCGGTCGCCCCGCGTCCGCCCGACCCGGAGCCTCAGCCGAAGGCGCCGACCCCGCCGCGCGAGGCGCCGCCCCGCGAGACGCCGAGCCTGCCCGCGCCGTCGCTGCCGACCGCGCGTCCGCTGCCCCCGCGCGCGCCCACGCTCCCTCGCCCCGGCGAGAAGGAGCTGCCGCCGCTGGCGACCCCGCCGTCGGGAGCGAAGCGCGGCGAGAAGACCGCCGAGTCGGCGCGCCCGCAGGAGTCCGCGTCGCTCGGCGCGCCGACCGGCGTCGTGACCGGGTCCGGCGCCCTCACCCTGGACGTGGGCGACTTCCCGTACGCGTGGTACCTGCGTCAGGTGCTGCAGAAGGTCGAGTTCGAGTGGCAGCGCCAGAACCAGCCGGCGGAGCCACCGCAGAAGCCGCAGATCTACGTCGAGATCCAGCGTGACGGCTCCATCGGGCCGCCCTCCATCCACAAGAGCTCGGGCAACGCGTTCTACGACAACGCGGCTCTCCGCGCGGTCATGAGCGCGAGTCCCTTTCCGAAACTGCCAGACGACTGGACGAAGCCGTCGCTCCGCATCCTGTTCACCTTCGATCTACGTCGTGGCTGACAGTGACATGGGTGAGTCATGCACAACCTGATGCGTCCCGGACGTCCGCTCGGCGCGCTGGCGGCCCTGGTGGTGCTGGCCGCGCTCGTCGGCGCGCTCTCCTCGCCGCCGGCCGCGCGATCGCAGGCCGCCGACGTGCTCCTCAACGTGCTCGCCACCGGCGCCAAGAAGCTCAACATCGTGATCCCCAACTTCACGCTGGTCGCGGGCACCGACCCCGCCGGGCTCGGCAAGAGCCTGCCCCTGGTGACGGCCCGGGACCTCACGTTCTCCTCGCTCTTCAGCGTGGTGACCGAGGTGCCGCCCATCGCGGCCGGCGATCCCGCCGCCCTGCGCGCCGCCTTCGGCAACTTCGCGGCGGCGGGCGCGCACGCCGGCCTGCACGGCCTGCTCACCCTGCGGGGCGACCGCGCCGAGGTCGAGATGCGGCTGCACGACCTGACCTCTCCCGAATTCCGGCTGATCGGCAGCAAGAAGGTCGAGATGCCGACGAACCAGGCGCGCCGCCTCGCTCACAAGATCGCCGACGAGGTGGTGATGCAGTTCACCGGGGAGCTGGGAATCGCCGACACCAAGATGGCGTACGTCGGCGTGGTGTCGGGCCACAAAGAGCTGCACATGATGGATTACGACGGGGCGAACCCGACCCGCGTCACGTCGAACAACTCGATCAACCTCTCGCCGGTGTGGAGCCCGGACACCCGCTCGCTCGCCTTCACGTCGTACATGCGCGGGTACCCGTACCTCTACCGTATGTTCCCGTTCGAGAACCGGCCGGTCCAGGTGCTCGCCGGCTTCCTCGGCATCAACACCACGCCCGCCTTCAGCCCGGACGGCCGCACGGTGGCGCTCACCCTGTCGCGCGACGGGAACCCCGAGGTGTATCTGCTGACCCTGGCCACCGGCGCCTTCCGTCGGCTCACCACCTACGCGGGCATCGATACCGAGCCGACCTGGTCGCCCACCGGGCGCGAGATCGCCTTCGTCTCCGAGCGGGCGGGCGGCGCCCACGTCTTCGTCATGGACGCCGAGGGAGCCAACGTGCGGCGGGTCACCCAGTCCGGCTTCAACACCCAGCCGCGCTGGTCGCCGAAGGGCGACACCATCGCGTTCACCTCCCGACAGGGGAACTTCGACCTCTGGGCGGTGAGCCCGGATGGATCGAACCTGCGTCGCCTCACCGCGGGCCCGGGCAACAACGAGGGCGCCTCGTGGGCGCCCAACGCGCGACATCTCGTGTTCCAGTCCAATCGCTCCGGCAACTATCAGCTCTACACGATGCTGGCCGACGGCAGCGAGCAGCAGCCGCTGCCGCGAGGAGCCGGCGAATCAACAAGTGCTTCTTGGTCACCGCGTCTTCCGTGATAGGATGACTCGGTGAAGCGCGGGGCGCACTGATTCTGACGAAGAAAACAAGGAGGATGTGACTCATGGCGCATCGATGGGGAAGCGCGCAGCTGCTCGCAATCCCAGTCCTCGCCCTCTCTCTATTCCTCGTGGGGTGCCCGAAGCGGCCCGCCACGACCGCGGCCTCGGCGCCGGCTCCGACCGGCACGCCGGCTCCATCCTCCCCGGCGCCGTCGAGCCCATCCACGCCCTCGATGACCCCGGCCCCGGCCGCGCCCGCGACCGCGGCGCCCGCCACGCCTCCGCGCCCGAGCGAGTTCGCGGAGAACGCGAACTTGAAGGACGTCTACTTCGATTTCGACAAGTACGACATCCGTGCGAACGACGCGAAGATCCTCGACACCAACGCGGCGTGGCTGAAGACCAACGATAACCTCGTGCTGATCGAGGGCCACTGCGACGAGCGCGGCACCAACGAATACAACCTGGCCCTCGGCGAGCGCCGGGCGAAGTCGACGATGAACTACCTCGTCTCCCAGGGGGTGCAGGCCAGCCGAATCACGATCATCTCCTACGGCAAGGAGCGCCCGGTCTGCACCGAGCACACCGAGGATTGCTGGGCCCGGAACCGGCGGTCGCACTTCCTGACCAAGTCTCGCTGAACCCGATCGGGGACCATTCCGTGCGCAGGACGCTGACGAAGGGGAGCCACCGGCTCCCCTTCGTTGCGTCCGCGATCCTCGCGGCCGGAGCGCTGGCCGTCGGGGGCTGCGCCGACGTCTCCGGGGATGCGCTCCAGCAGGACGTCGCCCAGCTTCGCCAGGACCTCAACTCGCTCACCCTCAACGTCCACCGCAGCCGCGGCGACACCGAAACCGTGGTGGGCCAGATCGATCGACGCACCCGCGAGCAGTCCGCCGAGACCAACAAGCAGCTCTCCGCCCTGAATTCCCGGCTCGACGCGCTGTCGCAGGACGTCGCGCGCGTTTCCGCCCGCATCGACGATCTCTCGCAGCGGGTGGAAACCCTCGCGCGCCAGCCGGCTCCGTCGGCAGCCCCGCCGCCGTCGAGCGGCGCCGCTCCCTCGGGGGGATCCGGCGCGATTCCCCCGCCCGCGCGCACCGGCGCGGGACCCGGCCCCGCGCCGGCGATCGCCGCGGTGCCGGCCCCCGCGCGGGCCGGCGCGTCCGCGGAGGAGAGCTACCAGGCCGCGTATCTGGACTTCAGCAAGGGCCTCTACCCTCTCGCCGTCTCCGGCTTCCGTGACTTCCTCCGCCGCTTTCCGGACTCGCCGCTCGCCGACAGCGCGCAGTACTGGATCGGCGAGGCCTACTTCAGCATGGCCCGCGCCACCGCGAGCCAGCCGGACAAGGCCCGCGAGAACATGGAGCAGGCGGTGCAGGAGTTCCGGAAGGTCGTGGTCGCGTACCCGCGCGGCAGCAAGGTGCCGACCGCGCTCTACAAGGAGGCGCTCGCCCTCGTCGAGCTCAAGCAGACCGCGCTGGCCCAGTCCAGGCTGCAATACCTCGTCGACCACTTCCCGCAATCCGAAGAGGCGCCGCTGGCCAAGGAGCGGCTGGCCGGTCTGAAGGAGTAGCGGGGTCCGCGCCGCGCGGCGCGGAGGCTACGATTGCTCGTCCTGTTCGGCGGGGTTGAACACCCAGATCACGGTCACGTCGTCATCCGGGTTCGAGAACACCATCACGCTGCGGTTCGGATCCGAGGTCGACACGTCCTGCACCTCGACGGGCGCGGCGATCGCCCGCGACACCGGAGCGTGAACGCTCGGCCAGAACACCAGGACGATGGCCAGCGTGGAGATCACCAGCCCGCTCAGGGCCACTCGGGGATGACCCCAGACCGGCTTCCAGTAGGGCAGCCACCAGGCGTCGCGAACCGGTGGGGGCGTCTCCCGGGCGATCCGGACGCGAACGGCCGGCCAGAACTGAGACCAGTCCGGATCCGCGACATCGGTCTCGGCGCTCCGAATGAGAGCCCGCAGCTCCCGGAGGCGCTCCACCTCGCGCCCGCAGCCCCGGCATCCTGCGACGTGCTGCGCGGCCCACCGGCCCATCCACGGGCCGAGCCCGCCATCCACGAGGCGCTCGAGCCGGGGACGATTCCAGAGACATCCGGGTGACGGCATCATGAAAAGTATACCTGTAGGCTGTGACGGCAGCCGGCCCTTGAATATTCCCGAGCCAGCCCCTAAGGTCGGGAATCGTATGGAAGAAGCGACCACCGTCGCGGTTCCGGGCGGGCCGAGCCTGGAAGCGCGCCTTCAAGGCCTCGACACTCCCGTCGGCGGGTTCGTTCTCTGCCACCCGCACCCGCTCTACGGCGGCGATATGGACAACCCGGTCGTGATCCGGGCCGCCGAAGTCGCCCGGGCCACCGGCTATGCGACCCTGCGCTTCAACTTCCGGGGCGTCGGGGCCTCTGAAGGCATCCACGACAAGGGCCTCGGCGAGCAGGACGTCCGGGCGGCCATGGCCACCCTGGCGGCTCGGCTCCCGGCCGGCGCTCCGGTCGGCGTCATCGGCTATTCCTTCGGAGCGCACGCGGCGGCCCGGGCGACCCGGCCCGGCGACGCCCCGCTCGGCCTCGTCGCGCCGCCGCTCGGCATGTACGACTGGGCCTTCCTCGGGCGCGGCGGGGGGCCGGTCCTGCTCACCGCGGGAACGCGGGACGACTATTGCCCGGCCGCGGCCCTGCATCGGCTCGCCGAAGCGACCGGCGCGCAGGAGCGCGTCATCGAGGGCGCCGACCACTTCTTCTTCGGGAAGCTCTATCCGCTGGGCGAGGCGATCGCGGCCTGGCTGGCGTCGATCCGCCCGGCCGCGTGATCAGAGCCGCTCGCGCGGGAGCCGCGAGGGGGTGGCGGTCCCGGCGGAGAGGATGATGCGGATGCCTTCCTCGACGGTGAGCCCGGTGGGGAGCGTGTCCTCCTTCGGCACCACGATGACGTCGCCCAGGTACAGGTTGTTGGTGGGCACGAACACCGTCACCATCTGGCGCTTCCCTTCGACCCCCTCGATCAGCAGCTCGGAGGTGACGAACCCGAACACGTATTCGCCCTTGCGCGGATGCTCGGCGAGCACCACCGCCTTGAACGAGTTGCGCTTCTGGGGCGAGAAGGATTCCAGCAGCTGCTTCACGGACGGGTAGATGCTGCGGAAGATCGGCACGTGGTCGAACAGCATCTCGATCCGGGCGAGCACGCGGCGCCCGAACACGTTGCGCGCGATGAGGCCCATGATGAAGATGATCACCAGCGCGGTCAGGAAGCCCAGGCCGGGAATGCGCCGGCCGATCATCTGCGTGTACACCGGGGAGAAGAAGTCGTCGATCGCGTTCCAGAAGACCCACAGCAGCCAGGCGGTGGCGATCGCGGGGACGGTGGAGAAGAGCCCGGTGATGAACCGGACCTTGATCCAGTTGCGAAAACTACCGGACATATCCAGCCGATGAGACCATACGCCCCCGGGCAAGTCAAGGAACTGACCGGCCGCGTCGCCCTCGTCACCGGCGGCGCCCAGCGCGTCGGGCTCGAGATCGCGCGCGCCCTCGCCGACGCGGGCGCGGACGTGGCGATCGGCTACCGGCGCTCCGCCGCGGCCGCGCGCGCGGCCGAGCGCGAGCTGCGGGCGCGCGGGGTGCGGGCAGTCGCGCTGCGCGCGGACATCGCCCGGCCGGCGGAGGCGCGCGCGCTCGTGGCCGCGGTGGCGCGGCGGCTGGGCCGGCTCGACATCCTGGTGAACAACGCGGCGGTCTTCTTCCGCACGCCGGTCGAGACCACCACCCCCGCGCAGTTCGACCGGCTGATCGCGGTGAATCTGCGCGCGCCCTTCTTCTGCAGCCAGGCCGCGGCACGGCTGATGGGCCGACGGGGCGGACGCATCGTCAATATCGCCGACGTGGGCGCGGTGCGCGCGTGGCCGGGCTACGTGCCGTACGGCGTCTCCAAGGCGGGCGTGATCATGCTGACCCGCGGCCTGGCCGCCGCGCTCGCGCCCCGCATCCAGGTCAACGCGGTGGCCCCGGGGGTGGTGCTGCTGCCCGAGGGCTTTCCCCGCGAGTCGGGCCGGCGCCTGGCCCGCCGCATCCCGATGGGCCGCCACGGCACCCCGGCCGACGTGGCCCAGGCGGTGCGCTTCTTCGCCACGTGCTCGCCCTACGTCACCGGCCAGGTGCTGTTCGTGGACGGCGGGATGTCGGCGGTCTAGACGAGCAGCCGGAGCGCGCCCGCCTGCGCGGTGATCTCGAGCGGCAGGCCGCCCGCGAGCTCGCCGTCGAGCTGCAGCGACGATGCCCCGGGCATGTCCACGCGGAAGGCGGGAGCGCGCCAGGAGCGCACCTTCCGGTTGGCGAGATGGCCGCCCCAGAACACGGTCGGCAGCCAGAGAGCCAGCTCGGCGCGACCGAGCCCCCCCAGCACGACGACGTCGAGCAGGCCGTCGTCCACGCGGGCGGCGGGCGCGATGCGCATGCCGCCGCCCAGGTGCGACCCGTTGCACACGAGCACGCTCGCCGCCGCGCCGGTCCACGACTCCCCGGCCGGCCCGTCGACGACCGCCTGCGATGGCCGGTAGTCACGCAGGCTGGCGAGCACCGCGGCCGGATAGCGCAGCCGCCCGCCCGCCGTTCCGGCCCGGCGGACAACCAGCGCATCGAACCCGACCCCGACCGCCGCGATGAAGAACCGCCGGCCGCCGGGCCACGCCGCCAGGCCGAGATCGCGCGAGACGACGTGCCCCTCCGCCAGTCGCCGCACCGCCCGGTGCGGATCGCGGAGCAGGCCGAGATTGCGGCAGGCATCGCGGCCGCGCCCGGTCATCACCGCGCCCACCGTCGCCGGGTGACTCTCGCGCAGCGGTGTCACCCCGTTGACCACCTCGTTGAGCGTGCCGTCGCCGCCGACCGCGACCACCAAGGGCACGCCGGCGCGCGCGGCCTCGTCGGCGAGCGCGGTGGCGTGGCCGGGCCCGCGCGTCTCGGCCACCTCGAAGGCGAGCGCGCGGCGGGCCAGCGTGTCGCTCAGCCGCGGCCACAGCCGCCGGGTGCGGCCCCCGCCGGCCGCCGGGTTGACGATGAGGAGGGCGGAGCGGGCTATGTGCGGCCGACGCGGCCGCCGCCCATGACCTGCAGGAACTCGGTCATGGACGCGAACCGCATCATCGGATTCTGACGCTTCTCGGCGCCGATGGTGGTCTGCGAGCCGCCGTAGTTGTGACCGGGCAGCACCACCGTCTCCTCGGGCAGCGCGCCCAGACGCTGGGTGAGCGACACGTACATCTCACTCGGGTCGCTGCCGGGCAGGTCGGTGCGGCCGCACGAGCGGATGAAGAGGGTGTCGCCCGAGATCAGGCAGCCGTCGATCAGGAAGCACTGCGAGCCCGGAGTGTGCCCGGGGGTGTGGACGAAGGTGAGCGGGATCGCGCCAACCTGCAGGGTGTCGCCGCCCTCGACCTTGACGAGATCCGAGCCGAAGCCCTTGAGGAACTCGCGCTCGGCCCGGTGCACGTAGACCTTGGTCGGATGCCGAGCCAGCAGCTCGGCGACGCCCGGGATGTCGTGCCCGAACAGGTGACCGCCCACGTGGTCCTGGTGCGTGTGGGTGACCAGCACGCCGGTCAGCCGCATGTCGTCGGCCGCGATGAGGTCGGCGATGCCGTCGATCTCCCAGGCCGGATCCACCACCACGCACTCACGGCTCGCCTGGTCGCCGATCAGATAGACGAAGTTCTGCATCGGGCCCAGCTCGACCTGCTTCAGGTACAGCCCCTCGGCCATCAGTAGCCGATCCAGACCTGCTGGTAGTACCCTCCGGCGACGACCTGGGGCTGATAGCCGCCGCCCACGAGAATCCCGCTCTCGGTGACGTAGCCGGGGACCCACACGTAGGTGGTGTAGGTGGTGGGCACCCACTGATACGCCCAGTATCCGGCGGCGCAGCACGGGCTGGTCACGATCGGGGGTGGGTAGCGGGGGCGATGCGGTGGGCGCACGGGCACGCCGCGATCCGGCTGGGGAGTGACCGCCGCCGGCGGCGGGGTCATCGCGAAGGGATTCGGAGCCAGCACGGTCGGCTTCAGCACGTCTCCCGCCGATGCCACGACGGGCGTCATCGACAGCAGGACCAGAGCCAGCACCACGGCCACCGTCTTCATATCCCCTCCGACGAACCGGCGGATGACCGTATTCTGGGCCGCCCGGAGGGGGCGGTCAAGCCGGGATCTCGGCGCGAGCCTTGCGCACGTCCTCCAGGTCCTTGCTGGACATCGCGTACACGCCGGGCTGGGACTTGAGCTTGACGTAGGTCACCGCGCCGTCGGTCCGCCCGACCAGGAGCGTGGCCAGCTCGGTCCCGTCGGCCTTCCACACCGTCACCTCGAGCTCGGGCTTATCGAGGCCGAACTTCGCGTCGTCACCGCCCTTCGAGGCGATCTCCTTCCAGCGGAGGCCCCGGAGCGAGACGAGCAGGCTCGCGACCTTGCCCTCCTTGGTGCCGCCCTTCACCGGCTCGACCTGCTTCCACTCGCTCTCGCCGCTCTTCTCCACGACCAGGGGCTTGTCGCCGCCGGTCACGCGGGCCCGCTTCACCTCGCTCGGCTCGAACGCGGGGATGAGCGTGCGGTCCCGCAGCTCGGAGACGGCGGGGGTCAGCTCGGCCAGGGCCTTGCCCTCGACGAGCATCACCGGCCCCTCTCCCTGCACCGCGGCCACCGCGGTGGGCTTGCCGCCGCGCTTCTCCGCGGAGGGCTGCAGCAGAAGCGACTTCGGCTCCTTCGCGCCGGCTTCCCAGAGCTTCACCACGACCTCCGGACGGCTCAGGAAGCGCCCCGCGTCGCCCGGCGACTCGGAGAGGAACGCCAGCGCGCGCAGGTCCCGCACCTTCCAGAGCAGCTGGGTCACCGCCCCGCTGTCGGCCCGGAGCGCCTCGGGCGCGGTCAGCTTCCATCCCGCGCCGTCCTTCTGGATGACGATGACGTCCTTGCCGTGGTCGACCTCGACCTTCTCGAGCTTGTCGTAGGCGTAGCTCACCACGACCTTGTCGCGCAGGGCGGCCACGTTCTTGGGAAACGCGGTCCAGAGCGCGTCCGCGGTGAGGATGACCCCCGGCTCGCCGTCGCGCTTGACGTAGACGCCTTTCTTGTCGGGCGCGGCGCGACCGACCAGGAGCGTGCGCGAGGAGCGGTCCTTGTCCTTGCCGATCCACAGGGTCACGCGCGCCGGCTTGTCGAGCCCGAAGGGCTGCAGCGACTTCGGCGCGTCGTCCACGAACTCGGTGGCCTTCGCGCCCTCGAGCTTGTCGAGGAACTCGGCGATGATGTCGGGGTCGGCGCGCAGGGCGCGCGGCTTGACGATCCGCCACTTGCCCGGCTCGTCGGCGGCGAGGCTGATCTGGTCGCCCTCGACGTCGAGGTCGATGCCGGTGACGTTGCGCCGGTCGAAGGCGATCACGCTGCGGTCGCGGAAATCGGCGACGGGCCGCGTGGCGTCGCGGGAGACGCTCTCCGAGAGCGTGATGACCGCGGGCTTGCCCCCCTCGCGCGCGTACACCCACACCCCGGTCGGGTTCTTGCTGCCGACCGTCAGCACCAGCGGCTGGGCCTGCCCCTTCACCTCGAGGCGCACTTCGGTCTGCGGCGGGTCGAGGCCGAAGTCGGCGGGCTTGGCCGGGTTGGCGTCGATCTCACGATCCATGCGGGCGGTGGCGAGCGTCGTCACCAGGTCGTCCACCACCGCCCGATCGCCGCGGGCCTTCACCGGCTCGAGCATCTCCCAGCCGTCGCCGGTGCGCTTCAGCCGCACGGTGCCGTCGGGGCGCACCAGGGTGACCGCCTCGACGTCCTTCGGCTCGACCGTCCAGATCCGCCCCTTGGCGGACTCCGCCTTCTCGCGTCGCGGGTTCAGCCAGTAGGTGTCGTAGTAGAAGAAGCCGCCGAGACCGGCGGCGAGCAGCAGCAGGACGACGATGGTCTTCCAGCCGGCCATGGGCTAGCGCGCGCGGCGCCGCTGCATGACCACCGCGATGCCACAGATCAGCACGGCTCCCGGCAGGACCAGGAGCGGCAGCCCCAGGACCAGATTGGATTGCGCGGAGGTCAGCACCACCGGATTCTGCTTCGGATCCTTGGCGCGGATGGAGATGAGATCCTCCTCCTCCGCGAGCCACGACACCACGTTGAGGAAGAAGTCGCGGTTGCCCTGCGCACCCAGGAACTGGTTGTCCGCGAAGTCGGCGGTGCCCACCACCACGATGCGGGCCTTCGGGGCCGGCTTCTTCGCGCCCTCGCCCGCGTCGGCCTTGGGCTCTCCCGGCACGTCCACCGTGGCCACCACCGCCACCGACAGCGGCCCCGTCTTCTCGCTCGGATCCGGGGTCGCCTTGCCGGTCTGGAAGACCGTCTTGTCGGTCTCGCCCCAGGACTGGCGGCTGGTCTGCGCCAGCGGCGAGGCCTGCACGCCCTTGGGCATGGACTTGGCCGGAGCCACCGAGCGGGTGAGCGGGAACAGGGTCATGATCCCGCCCATGTCCTTGGTGATGGGATGCGGATCGTACTGCCCGACCACCGGCACCAGCGGCCCCACCCCGAACAGCTGACCGAGCGGGTTCAGCTCGATCACCACGTCGTCGTCCACCACCACCCCGTACTTGCTCAGGTGCTTGACCGTCGCGTCGGCCTGGAACGGGCCCGACATGTAGAAGACCTTGCCGGCCTTCCCGATGTAGCCGTCCAGGGCGGCCAGCTCCTGCGGGAAGAGGTCGGTCTTGGGCGCGGGCACCATCACGATGCTGGCATCGTCGGGAATCTTGGGATCGCGGGCCAGGAACAGCTCCTTCACCTCGTAATTCGCCTTCTCCATCTGCTCCTTGGCCTGGCTGAACCCCCCGCGGTCGGTGGCTCCGATCTCCCGCTCGCCGTGGCCCTTCACCACGTAGATCACCCGCTTGCCCGCGCGGGTCACCTTCACGATCGCGTTGGTCAGCTTCTCCTCCTCGGCGTCCAGCACCTTCTCGGTGCGGACCTGGCCGGGCGGGCCGCCCTCGAGCACCACGGTGCCATAGCTCTCCACGCCGTACTGGCGCGCGAGGGCGGGCGCCCGGTCGGTGTCCTCGAGCCGCCACGTGAACTTGCCGCCCGAGTAGGTCGCGTACTGGGCGAGCAGGTCCTCGGCGGTCTTCTTGCCCGGGGTATCCGATCGGAAGAACGCGATGGCGCTCACCGGCGACTTGAGGGTGCGCAGCACCTGGATGGTCTGGGGCGAGACGCTGTTGCGCTTGTTCTCGGTGAGGTCCCAGCGCGTGTTGTGGCGGAACGAGATCGCATTGGCCGCCACCACGATGCCCAAGGCGAGCAGGGCCATCACCGCCGCGCCGGTGCCGTAGCGCACGGTGCGGGTGCCCATCGCGGTCTGCGCCTCGCGCGCGTTCAGGATCAGCGAGAGGAGCAGGAAGGCCACCCCCGCGGCCAGGAACACCCAGCGCGCCGGCACTCCCGGATAGAAGAGCCAGAGGCCCGCGGCCACCAGCAGGCACACGACCGCGGCGGACACCGCGTGGCGCTTGATCAGGCCCATCGGATCACGTCCACGAGGCTAGCCCTTCCATCGCTTCGAGTCGAGGGAGCGCAGGGTGAGGAACAGCGCGAGCGCCACCCCGCTCACGTAGTACACGAGGTCCTTGGTGTCGATGAGCCCGCGGGTGAAGCCGTCGAGGTGATCGCCGATCGAGAGGTACTGGAGCACGCCGCGCAGGGTGCCGCCCGCGAACTCGGCGCCCCATCCCACGATCCAGAACGCGAGCAGGATGCCGAACGTGCCGAAGCCGGCCACGATCTGGTTCTCGGTCATCGAGGAGACCAGGACGCCGACGGCCAGGAATACCGCGCCGGTCAGGAGCAGCCCGAGATAGCCGCTCAAGATCGGCCCCCACTCCACCTTGGTGAAGTAGGCGACCAGGCCCGGATAGAGCAGGGTCAGAACGAGCAGCAGGGCGAAGAGGGCCAGGGAGGCCAGGTACTTGCCGGCGAGCACCTCGCCGTCGCGCACCGGATAGGTCAGCAGCAGCTCGATGGTGCCGGAGCGCTTCTCCTCGGCGAAGAGGCGCATGGTCAGCATCGGGATGAAGAACAGGAGCACCACGCTCATGTTGGTGAACAGCGGGCGCATCACGTTCTCGATCACGTTGAGGTTCTGGCCGAACTGCGGCTGCATGAACGAGCGCATCGACGCGTCGCTGTAGAACAGGAAGATCTGGCTGAAGAACCAGCCGGAGATGAGCAGGAAGAAGGTGAAGACCACGTAGGCGACCGGCGAGCCGAAGTACAGCCGCATCTCCTTCTTGAAGATGGGCAGCCAGCCCATCAGCGCGCCTCCTCGGTGGCGATCACCTCCACCGAGTCCTGCTCACCCGCGACGACCCGGATGAATACCTCCTCCAGACTCATGCCGACCTGGTGCAGCTCCTGGAGGGCCCAGCCCTTGCCGGTGACGAGCCGCACCAGATCCGGCCGCACGTCGCGGTCGCGTTCCGCCTCCACCAGGAAGCCCACCGCGCCGTCGCGAGAGGCCAGCGGCTCGATGCCCACCACTCCCGGCACCGCGCGCAGCGCGCCCGCCACGTCGCCGGTGGCGCCGGCCACCCGCACCTCGATCCGCGCGGAGGGGAAGGCCTGGCGGACCAGGTCGGACTCGGTGCCCTGGGCCACGATGCGTCCACGATTGATGATGATGACGCCGTCGCAGACCATCGAGACCTCGGGCAGGATGTGAGTGGACAGGATCACGGTGTGCTGGCCGGCCAGCGAGCGGATCAGCGCGCGGATCTCGGCGATCTGGCGCGGATCGAGCCCGATGGTCGGCTCGTCGAGGATCAGCACCTCCGGATCGCCCAGGAGCGCCTGGGCCAGCCCCACCCGCTGGCGATAGCCCTTGGAGAGCTTGCCGATGAGACGGTTCTGCATGTCGGTGATGAAGCAGCGCTCCATCACGTCGGCCACCCGCCCCCGCCGCGCGGCGCGCCCCACCCCCTTGATCTCGGCCACGAAGTCGAGGTACGAGGCGACCGACAGGTCGGGATAGAGCGGCGCGTTCTCGGGTAGGTAGCCGATGCGCCGACGCACCTCGAGGGACTGGGAGAACACGTCGAAGCCGGCCACCGTCGCGGTGCCGCCGCTCGCGGGCATGAAGCACGACAGGATCTTCATGGTGGTGGACTTGCCCGCGCCGTTGGGCCCGAGAAAGCCCACGATGCGGCCCTTGTCCACGCTGAACGACACGTCGTGGATGGCCTCGACCAGCCCGTAGCGCTTCGTGAGATTGTCGACCTGGATCATGGATGCGGTCCGGTTTCCGCCGGAACCGTCGGTCAGTATATCACGCGGCTCAGAAGAGCCCGGTGATGACGCCCGCCGGAGTCACGTCCACCTTTTCCGCGTTGGGCCGCCGCGGGAGGCCCGGCATCGTGGTGATGTCGCCGGTGATCGCGACGAGGAACCCGGCGCCCGCCGAGATGCGCACGTCGTTGACCGTGATCTTGAACCCGCGCGGCCGGTTCAGGAGCGTCGGATCGTCGGAGAGCGAGCGCTGGGTCTTGGCCACGCAGATCGGCAGCCTCCCGTAGCCGAGACTCTCGGCCTGGGCGATCTGGCGCTCCACCCGCTTGGGGTATTCGACACCGTCGGCGCCGTAGACGCGGCGGGCGATCGTGTCGAGCTTCACGGTGATCGGATCGTCGAGGGAGTAGAGCGGCTGGAACGCGGAGCGCTCCCGGCCCAGGAGCGCGAGGAGGCCGTGGGCCAGCGCCTCGCCCCCCTCCCCGCCCCGCCCGAACACGTCGGCCACGTGCGCCTCCACCCCGAGTCGGGCGCAGCGCTCCGTCACCGCCGCGTACTCCCGCTCGGTATCCGACGGGTAGCGGTTCAGCCCGATCAGCACCGGCACCTTGAACTGGCGCACCGCCTCCACGTGGGCCTCGAGGTTGTCGAGGCCGGCGGTGAGCGCGGCCACGTTCTCGCGGTCCAGCTCCGGCACCGGCACGCCCCCGTGGTACTTGAGCGCCCGCGCGGTGGCCACGATCAGGGCCGCGTCGGGCTTGAGGCCGGCCAGGCGGCACTTGATGTCGAAGAACTTCTCGGCCCCGAGATCGGTGGCAAAGCCGGCCTCGGTGAGGCAGATGTCGCCCAGCTTGAGGGCCAGGCGGGTGGCCAGCACCGAGTTGCAGCCGTGGGCGATGTTGGCGAAGGGCCCGCCGTGCACCAGGGCCGGCGTGCCCTCCATGGTCTGCACGAGGTTGGGATGGATCGCGTCGCGCAGGAGCGCGGCCATCGCCCCGGTCACCCCGAGCGCCTCGGCGGTCACCGGCTTGCCGGCGGCGGTCAGCGCGACCAGCATGCGGCCCAGCCGCTGCTTGAGATCCATCAGGTCCTCGGCCAGGCAGAGGGCGGCCATGATCTCGGACGCCGAGGTGATGAGGAAGCCCGCCTCGCGCGGCACCCCGTCCATCCGCCCGCCGAGGCCGACCACCACGTTGCGCAGGGCGCGGTCGTTGACGTCGAGGATCCGCTTCCACGCGACCTGGCGCACGTCGATGCCGAGCGGGTTGCCGTGGTGGACGTGATTGTCGATGGCGGCGGCGAGAAGGTTGTGGGCGGAGGTGATCGCGTGGAAGTCACCGGTGAAGTGCAGGTTGATGTCGTCCATCGGCACCACCTGCGCGCGACCGCCGCCGGTGCCGCCGCCCTTCATGCCGAGCGTGGGTCCGATCGACGGCTCGCGCAGCGCGATGACCGGGCGGGACCCGATGCGCCAGAGCGCCTGCCCGAGCCCGATGGTCATGGTGGTCTTGCCGTCGCCGGCCGGCGTCGGGGTGATCGAGGAGACCACCACGAGCTTCCCGTCGGGGCGATCGCGGCGGGCCGCGAGGGCGTCCACGTGCACCTTCGCCTTGTCGCGGCCGTAGGGCATCCACTCCTCGGTGCCCAGGCCGAGATCGCGGGCGATGTCGGCGATCGGGCGGGGCGCCCGCTCAGCCGCGGGTCGGGACGGGGTCGAGGTCGGCATCGGGCATGATCTCCTTGAGCCAATCGGGGATGGGAATCATCTGGGCGGTGGCCGGATTCCAGCACGCGTGTCGCGTGAATCCGGTGGCCACCGACTCCCGGGCTTCGTTCCGGATCTCGTAGGTGAAGCGGAAGCTGGCCCGCCGGCGCTCGCTCACCCGTGAGGTGATCTCGAGCAGGTCGTCGAGGCGGGCCGGCTTGACGTACTTCACGTACGCCTCCACCACCGGCAGGTGCACGCGCTCGTTCACTCGGGACATCGGCCAGCCGCAGCCGCGCAGGTATTCCACGCGGCCGACCTCGAAGTAGGTGAGATAGTTCCCGTAGTAGACGACCGACATCGTGTCGGTGTCCTTGTAGCGCACGCGCAGATGCGTCACCGAGGGCATCGACGCGGATGTTACCAGACGGCCGGGGTCAGGTCTTACATTCCGACATTTTCTCGCTGGCCGACGAGGCCTCGCGGGGCGGAAATGTCGGAATGTAAGACCTGACCCCGATCTAGAGGTACTGCCCGTAGCGAATCTTCTCGACCACCGCGCGGATGCGGCGATAGACGTCGACCTGGCGGAGGAGGTCCTGGGTGGTGACGAGGCCCGGCTCCAGCCCCTGCCCGGCGGCGTGCACCTTCTCCTCCAGCGCGCGGCGGAGGATGTCCCGGATCTCCCCACCGCTCATGCCCCCCATCGGCGGCAGCAGCACGCGGTAGTCCAGCTCGGCCACCAGCGGCCGGCCCGCGTGGTGCTCGGCCCGTAACCGCGCCAGGGCCAGGATCTGCTGCTGCGCGGCCCCGTCGGGCAGCGGCACCTCCACCAGGTGATCCAGGCGTCCCGGGGCGACCAGCGAGGGATCCACCGCGTCGATCCGCGCGGTGGCCGCGATGATCACCAGGCGGGAGAAGTCGTCGAGGGTGTCGATCCGCTCGCACAGAGCGGCCACGATGCGCGCGCCCGCCTCGCGCGCCTGGGCGGGCGGCAGCAGGTGCTCGAGGCCGAGCGCCTCGGCGTGATCGAGCAGCACCACGCCCTTGCCCTGCTCCCTGGCCAGGCCCAGCACCTCCTGGAGCAGCTCGCCGGTGTTGGGCCCGAACTTCGAGGTCAGGGTGCCGAGATTCAGGTGATAGAAGACCGCGCCCGCCTCGGTGGCCAGGGCCCGGGCCAGCAGCGTCTTGCCGGTGCCGGGCGAGCCGTAGAGCAGCATGCCCTTGGGCGGGATGATCCCCCACGTGCGGTACAGCTCGGGATCGGTGAGCGCGGTGATGAAGTTGCGCACGAGGCCCTTGGCCTCGGCGAGCCCGCCGATGTCGTCGAACGACGTCTCGGGCTTGACCTGCACGTCGACGCGCCCGGTCAGCTCGGCGAGCTTCTCCCCGAGCTTGCTGAAGATCTCGCCGATGCGGCGCTGGATCGCCCACTGCTGCCCGTCGGCGTCGACGGACGCGGGGACCGGGACGCCGTCGCGCGGAGAATCGGGGGCCACGCGCCTAGATCCGCTCGCCCGCGCCGGGGCTCGGCACGCGATCGGCCTTCTCGAACACGCGCTCCTCCGCGAAGACGGGCGCCTTGGCCCGGATGGCGAGGGCGATCGCGTCGGACGGCCGCGAGTCCAGCTCCATCGGACTGCCCCCCACCGTCAGGTACAGGGTGGCGTAGTAGGTGTTGTTGCGCAGGTCGGTGATCACCACCTTCGACACCGCGACCTGGAGCCGGCCGAACAGGGTCAGGAACAGGTCGTGGGTGAGCGGCCGCGGCGGCGTGATGTGCTCGAGGGGAACCGCGATCGCGGTGGCCTCGGCCGCGCCGATCACCATCAGGAAGCGCCGCTGCTTGTCGCGCTTGCTCTCCAGCAGCACCCCGTGCTGGCCCCGCGGATCACTGAAGACACCGACCACGCTGACCTCCTGCGCCGCGCTCCCGGCGGGCGGGGCGATCTCGCTCGGTTCTCGAGCGCCCGCGAGCAGGAGCCCGAGCGCGAGCAGCAGCACGACGCGACGGAATGGGCGGAGCCTGGCCATGTCGGACCTCCCGGACGCAACGTGCGAGCAGTATCGGCCCGCGCTCCGGGGCGTGTCAACCGCGCGAGCGTCAGGAGGCGGCGGGCGCGGGCGCGGCCGCCGCGTAGCCCACGCGCAGTCGCGTGCTCAGCAGCGAGCCGATCACCAGCAGCAGGGTGAGCGCGGTCCACATCGCCGAGTAGCCGAGCCCGTGGGCCACGTAGCCGAAGGCGATCGCGCCGGTGGTGTTGCCGACGAGGATCACCGAGCTGAAGATGCCCACCGCGCTGCCGCGCCGCCGCTCCGGCGTCACGTCCATGAGCAGCGCCGACATCGCGGGGTACAGGAAGCCGTGCGCGCCGCCGGCCAGGAACCCGGCGAGGAACAGGAACGGCAGCACCGGCAGCCCGAGGGCGGGACGGAACAGCAGGGCCACCACCGCGATGATGCCGGTCGCGGCGGCCTGCACGAACATGCACGGGATGATGACCGCGCGGCGGCCGCGCACGTCGATCAGGGTTCCGCCCAGCACGCGCACCAGCATCGCGGCCACCGCGTAGGCGGTGTAGAACAGCCCGACGCTGGTGACGCCCAGCACCTCGCCGAAGGTGGGCAGGAACGTGAAGACCGTGCCGGTGCCGAGGCCGAAGAAGAACCCCAGCGCCATGTGCATGTGCCGCACCTCGAGCAGGCCCTCCTGGATGACCTGCAGGCCGGGCCGCGCCCCGAGGGCGGCCGGGCGCACGTCCCGCACGCTCCACGACGAGGCGGCGGCGGCCGCCGCGATGACCGCGGCCGATGCGAAGAAGGTGGGAAAGCCGAAGCGGCGGATCATGAGCTCGCCGAACAGCGGGGCCAGCGACGTGGACACGAGCCCGGAGAGGCCGAAGATGCCCAGGGCCCACCCGCGCCGCTCCACCGGGACCATCTCCACCACGTGGATGTAGTTGGAGACGAAGAACGCGGAGAAGGCCACCCCCTGGAGCGCGCGCAGCGTGCCGAGCAGCGGCAGCGGGCTCGACACCACGAAGAGCGCGCAGGAGACGACCAGCAGCGCGCTGCCCAGCCGCATGAAGAAGCGCCGGCCGAGATAGTCGATCAGCGCGCCCACCACCGGCTGGCAGACGATGCCGGCCGCGCTGTAGAGGCCCTGCACCAGTCCGATATCCGCCTCGTCGCCGCCGAGCCCGTGAATGTACAGCGGCAGCAGGAGGAAGCCGTTCAGGGCGCCGAAGAAGAGGAAGTTGGTGAGCATGATCCGGGCGAACGGACCATGGGTCAGGAGCTCGAGGGCGGAACCGGTCACGCGCGTTGCGAGGGAATCGACCGCGACAGTAGAATGGCCGGCGGCATGAATCCACGCGAGTATAGCACGCGGTCCGACGCGTCCGCGCTCGCCCCGCGCGTCGCCGAGGTGATGAGCGCGGCGGCGCAATGGCAGACCGTCGGGCGCGGCCGGCTCCTCGCGCCCGCCGCGCTGCAGAGCTGGCCCGGGATCGTCCACGGCGGCGCGCTCGCGGCCCTGCTCGACCGCGCGGCGCGCGCGCTCGCGGCGGACGAGCGCCCGCGTCGCATCGAGGCGCGCCTGACCTCGTCGGTGCCGATCGAGCGCGCGCTCGATCTGGAGGGCCACGCCGAGGGCTCCGCGGTGGGCGTGACCATTCTCGAGCGCGGTCAGCTGCTCACCTCGGCCACGATCACCGCGCCGGACGAGTGGGCGGTCGCCTCCGACGAGGCTCCGCCGTCACTTCGCCCGGCGAGCGACGCCGACGGCTGGCCGATGCCGCGCTCGGAACAGTGTCTGGCCTGCGGCGCCGACAATCCGCTCGGCCTGCGGCTGGGCCTGCGCTTCGATCGGCACGGCGTCTGGGCGCGCTTCGAGCCGCGTCCGCCCTGGCAGCGGCCCGACGGGCGCCTCGAGCCCGCGCTGGCCGCGGTGATCCTCGACGAGATCGCGTGGTGGCTGGGCGCCCTCGTCAGCCAGGAGGGCGGCCTCACCAATCGCATCCGCCTCACGCTGCCGCGTCCGGATGTGGCGGTGGCCGGCCCGCTGCTCGCGGGCGGCCGCTTCGACGCGGTGACGCCGGTGGACCGGCGGCGCACGTTCTGGCGCACGCACGGCGCGCTGATCGGCGCGGACGGCGCGGTGCTGGCGACGGCGGCCATCGTTTTCCGCGCCGGCGCCGACTACTCGGCCCGGCAGATGACCTATTTCCGCTCGCGCACCGATCCCGAGATCTTCGCCCGCCTGTTTCCCGCCTACGCGGGCTGAGGATCGGAGGACGATCGCGCCGCGCGGGCCAGGACGTCGTCGATCCCGCCCGTGAAGTAGAACGCCTCGTCGGGGATGTCGTCGTGCATGCCGTCGAGGATCTCGCGGCACCCGCGCAGCGCCTCCGCCCGGCTCACGAAAACACCGGGCCGCTTCGTGTATGGCTCGGCCACGAAGAATGGCTGCGCGAAGAAGAGCCACATCTTCCGCGCCCGACGGGGCTCGAGCTCGGTCACTCCTGCGGGCGGCACGATCGCGGCGGGATTGGCACTCGCCGCCATCGAGAGGAGGCGTCGGACCCGCCCCGCGATCTCGGCGGGCGCCGCCTCCGTCGGAGCCGCCTCGAACAGGCGGGAGCGTGAGACCAGCGCGTCGACCGTCGGATAGATGCGGACGTCGGCCAGCGCCCGCGACAGGCGGATGAGCACATCAACCTCCGGCAGGCGAGATACCTGTTCGGGCCTCCACTCCTCCTCCCCGGCGAAGTAGAACGTCTGGACGGCTCCGAGGGTGCCGCCGGTGTACCCTTCCTTCTCCCACACCTCCTGGAACGACGTGCTGCTGGGGCCGGGTGGCACGAACGCGAAGATCGACACCCCGCCGGCCGCCGAGCGCAGGCGCCAGCACAGCTCCTCGACTACCACGACGGTGCCCGCGCGATACTCGCCCGCGATCGACACGGTGCCACCGCGGACCAGCGGACACAGGACGTCGATGACCTTGATGCCGGTCTCCAGCACCTCCGGGAGCCGCGCCACGTCGGCCGCCGGCCCGGGCAGGAGGCGCACGGCACCGTCGAGCGCCTCGCGACTCATCAGCCCTTCGGTTCGCTTGCCGGAGCTCAACACCGTCATTCCCGGAGTCAGGCCGTCGCTCGGTGAAAGCGGCACGCAGCGCACCACGCCGTCCTTGAGCAGCTGGACCACCTGCACCCTCACGGACCGGCGCTGTGCCTGGTCGCTCACCGTGAGCTCGGTGAGCGGATCGGGCAGCCGGGTCGGATCGAAGAGCACCTCGCACACTCCATCTCGCGCCCGCACGATGCGTCCGATCCGGGCGGCAAAGTCGTCAGGAAGCCGGTGCGCCTCCAGCGTGTCCTTTACCATCGTCAGGGTCCTCCGCTTGAGCTGCGCGCGGGCGGCGTGCAGTCGGTTGTTGACCGTCGTCACCGGAAGACCCAGGAAGGTGGCAATGTCCTGCTGCGTGCACTGGTGCACGTAGAACAGCGTCACGACCTCGCGCAGGGCGGCGGGTAGTCGACCGATCGAGTCCAGAACGGTGGCGACGCGCTGCTCGTGCTCGAGCCTCCGGTCGGGGCCCACCTCCTCGGTCGCCACGGCCAGCGCGTCACTCAGGGGTAGCGCGTCGAGGTGCTTCTGCCGGAGGAGGCGGTGGGCCTGGTGGCGGACGATCCCGCGGAACCAGCCGGGAAACGCGGCGGGGTCTGCCAGCGTCGAGAGCCCGAACCATGCGGCGACGAACGCTTCCTGGACGACGTCTTCCGCCTGGGGCAGATCCCGCAGAAGCGCCAGCGCATAGCCGAATGCCATCTGCTGAAAGCGGCGGGTGACCTCGGCGAACGCATCGAGGTCACCCCCGCGGGACCGCTCGACCAGCCCTTCCAGGTCCATTCGGCTCCTCCACCTCAAGGTGCCAGGGGGCGGCCGTCGCCTTTGTGGGAACTTCCTCCGGAACGGCCGGCAGGTGAAAGGGGGCGGGTCAGGCGGGACGGGAGGCGCGCGCCTGCGCCACCTTCGCCTGCAGGGCGTCCCACGTGGCGAGCGGGACGGTGGGATGCCCCAGCGTGGCCGCCCGCACCGCCGGGCCGTGGAAGTCGGATCCGCCGGTGGCGACGAGATCGTACCGGCGACAGAGATCCAGGTAGGTCCCGCGCTGCGCGGGGGAGTGCTCCGAGTAGTAGCACTCGATGCCCATGAGCCCGGCCTCCACCATCGAGGGGATCAGCTCGTCGCGCTCGGCGAGGCCGGGATGGGCGAAGACCGGCACGCCGCCCGCGCGGCGCAGGAGCCGCACCGCGTCCTCCGGTGTGAGCTTCCGCCGCGGCACGTGGGCCGGCTTGCCCGAGGCCAGATACCGGTCGAAGGCCTCGCGCACCGTCTTGACGTAGCCGCGCTCGACCATGACCCGGGCGACGTGGG
The DNA here is from genome assembly GCA_035315345.1 of Candidatus Methylomirabilota bacterium. NCBI lineage: Bacteria > Methylomirabilota (SeqCode) > Candidatus Methylomirabilota bacterium. The sequence continues at coordinate 33,571 of DATFYA010000083.1, read as the reverse complement.
GGCGCCCGGCCGAGCCCTCCTGTACCAGCGCGAACACGCGCTCGACGTCGATGGGCAGCCCCAGCGCGGCGAGCCGCTCGGCGGTCCGGTGCACGCGCGCGCGCCGGTCTGCTCGCTGGGCGAGACAGAACTCCTGGAACCACGCGGCCTCGTACTCCATGCCGTAGCCGAGGACGTGGATCTCGGCGCCCTCGACGTCGCAATTGATCTCGATGCCCGGCACGATGGTCAGCGGCGGGTGGGCGCGCGCGGTCGCGATGGCCTCGGCGAGGCCGTCGGTGGAGTCGTGGTCGGTGATCGCCAGCACCCGCACCCCGCGGCGCGCCGCCTCCGCCACCAGCTCGCTCGGGCGATACGTGCCGTCCGAGGCGACGGTGTGGGTGTGGAGGTCGACGCCGCCGCCCACGGACCGGCTCGCGCTACCGCCGGCCGTCGAGCGCGGCGACGTAGGCGAGCAGCGTGCGCACCGTCACGCCGGTGCCGCCCTTCGGCCCCAGGGGCAGCTCGCGCTCGGTGAACGCGGTGCCCGCGATGTCGAGATGGGCCCACGGCACTCCCCCGGTGAACTCGCGCATGAAGAGCGCGGCCACGATCGCCCCGGCGCCCCGCTGGCTCGAGATGTTGTTGAGATCGGCCACGTCGCTCTTGAGGCCGTCCTTGTACTCGTCGTGCAGCGGCAGCCGCCACGTCCGCTCGCCGGCCACGTCCGCGGCGCCGAGCACCCGCGCGGCCAGGCCGTCGCTGCTCGCCATGAGGCCGGACACCCCCTGGCCCAGGGCGATGACCACCGCCCCGGTCAGGGTGGCCATGTCGATCATCTCGTCGGGCTCGATGTGCTTGACCGCGTACGACAGCGCGTCGGCGAGGGTCAGCCGACCCTCCGCGTCGGTGTTGCCGATCTCCACCGTGAGCCCGTTCATCGCGCGCACGATGTCGCCCGGCCGCTGGGCGGTCCCCGAGGGCATGTTCTCGGTCGCCGCGATCAGCCCGTGCACCTCGACCCGCGGCTTCAGACGGGGCAGCGCCTGGAAGAGGCCCAGCACCGCGGCGGCGCCCGCCATGTCGTCCTTCATGCGCAGCATGCCGTCGGCGGTCTTGAGGTCGAGCCCGCCCGAGTCGAAGGTGATGCCCTTGCCGATGATCACCACCCGCCGGCGCGCGCGGCCCTTCGGCTTGTAGGTGAGGTGGATGAACTTCGGCGGCTCCTGGCTGCCCTGGGCCACTCCGATGTAGGCGCCCATGCCCATCGTCGCGCAGTCGTCGCGCTCGAGAACCTTGAGCGTGAGCCCGCCTTCCTTGGCGATCTCGCCCGCGCGGCCGGCCAGGAAGGTCGGCGTCACCACGTTGGCCGGCTCGTTGACCAGATCGCGGGTCAGGCAGGTGGCCTCCGCCCAGATGCGGCCGAACCGCAGACCCTCGCGCGCGCCGGCCGCGCTGCGGCGATCCGGCTCCAGCAGGGTCAGGGACCGGACCGCCTTGCTGTTCTTCTCCTTCAGGTACTTCTCGAAGCGATAGGTGCCGAGCCACGCCCCCTCGACCACCGCCTGGGCGCGGTCACGCGGCGACAGGCCGTCGGGCGGCATGAAGACCGCGATGCTGGCCGCCCCCAGGTCGCGCGCGCGCCGCACCGCGGCCGCCGCGGCCCGGCGCACCGGCTCGGCGTCGCCGCGCGAGCGGCCGTCGCGCCGGTGCGGCCCGAGCCCCACCACGAGGACCCGCTCGGCGGGCAGCTTGCCGCCGGTGTGCACGTAGGAGATCTGCCCGGGCTTGCCCTCGAACTTCTCGCTCGCGAGCGCGCGGGTGAGCAGTCCGTCCAGGGCGCGATCCACCGCGGTGATCTCGGCGGGCGGTCGACGGTCGTCCGCGTACCGGCCCAGCACGAGCACATCCGCGCGTGCGTCCGCGGGCTTCCGGGTCTCGAGCGCCAGATCCATCGTGTTCAGCCTCCCTGACCGACGATCACGGCCCGGTGCACCATGGCCGCGAGCCCGTCGGTGGTGTCGTAACGGTCCAGGTCCGCGATAGGTACCCAGCGTACCTCCGCGGCGTCACTGCCAGCTCGCGGCACGCCCGATTCGATGGCGGCCACGTAGTCGATGATCACGTAGTGGTAGTGCACGCGCTCGGACTCCGATCCGTTGATCGAGGCCAGCCGCACCCGGTCGATGACTCCGCACAGGCCGAGCAGCCGCACCGCCACGCCGCATTCTTCCATGACCTCGCGGCGCAGCGCGTCCTCGATCCGCTCGCCCAGGTGCACCAGACCGCCCGGGACGCTCCACTTGCCCTGAGACGGCGGCTGCCCGCGCTTGACCAGGAGCACGCGGTCACCGTCCAGGATGACCGCGCCCACGCCGACGCGCGGGGCGTCCGGGTACTCGCGCGCGAAGGTCATCCGATCGCGGTGGCCACCACCGGCGCGCGGCCGGCCCGCGTCCATCGCAGGGTGGCGTACTTGTCACGGACGAGGGCCTCGGCCCGGTCCATCTCCTCGGCGGAAAGGCCGCCCGGAGAGAGATCGAGGCCGTGCACCGCGCGGAATCCGTCGGCCAGCGCGGCCAGGCTCTCCTCGAACGACGGCCGCCGACCGAGCACGGCCTCGAGCGTGGTCATGCCGGCCAGCGGATCGCGCTCGGTGGGAAACACGCGGCGGAGCCGATCCGGCGCGGCCCCCAGCATCAGCGAGCCGTGCTGGAGGAAGCCGGTGCCCTGCCGGCGCTGGGCGCTGCCGACGATCTTGAGCCCGCCGATCTCCAGCTCGTAGGACCCGGTGCGGGCGAAGCAGAACGTGGGCATCGCAGCGGGATCCGACGGCTGCACCGGCACCATCTCGACGGGCGCCCCGATGCGGTTGATGCCGGCGGCGAGCGCGCGGCCGATCCACTGATAGGTCTGCAGGAGGTCGCCGGCGCCCTCGAAGTCGCCGGTCGCGGCCACCACGCTGTAGGTCAGCTCGAGGTCGGGCCCCTCGTGCAGGATCGCGCTGCCGCCGGTCGGCCGGCGGACGAGCCCGATACCGAGCGACGAGGCCGCGGCCTCGTCGATGCGCGCGTCGAGCGGCTGGCCGTAGCCCAGCGAGATCGTCGGGGGCTGCCAGGCGAAGAATCGCAGCGTGGGCGGGGTGGCGCCCGCGAGCCGGCCGCGGAGGAGCGATTCGTCCAGGGCCATGTTGAGTGCCCCGTCGAGCGGCTCGGTCACCAGGAGGCGGAAGGGAGCGGCCATTGGACGATCACCCCTCACCCTGCCCTCTCCCCTGAGGGGAGAGGGTGCTTCGGCGCGGCGCGAGGGTCATCGGGCGGGACGCCACCTCAGCACGGGCTGGCGCGCGGCCCGCGTCTGGTCGAGCCGGCGCACCGGAGTGGTCAGCGGCGCCTGGTGGATCACGTCGGGGCTCGTCTCGGCCTCGCGGGCGATCTGGATCATGGCGTCGCAGAACTGATCGAGCGTCTCCTTGGACTCCGTCTCGGTCGGCTCGATCATGAGCGCCTCCTCGACGATCAGCGGGAAGTACGTGGACGGGGCGTAGAAGCCCAGGTCGAGGAGCCGCTTGGCGATGTCCATCGCGGTGACCCCGAGCTTCTTCTGCCGGCGCGCCGAGAGCACGCACTCGTGCATGCACGGGCCGGGGGCCGAGCGGTCGTAGTCGTCCTCGAGGCGCTTCAGGATGTAGTTGGCGTTGAGCACCGCGTTCTCGGAGACCGAGCGGAGCCCGTCGGGCCCCATGGTGCGAATGTAGGCATAGGCCCGCACGAGCATGCCGAAGTTGCCCCAGAAGGCCTGCAGCTTGCCGATGGACTGGGGCCGGCTCCAGTCGAGCGCGTACGCTCCCGCGCCCGCATCGTCACGCTTGACCACGACCGGCGCGGGCAGGAACGGGGCGAGGTGCGCCTTGATGCCCACCGGCCCCGAGCCGGGCCCGCCGCCGCCGTGCGGGGTGGTGAACGTCTTGTGCAGGTTGAAGTGGCAGACGTCGAAGCCGAGATCACCGGGACGCGTGATGCCGAGGATGGCGTTGAAGTTGGCGCCGTCCATGTACACCTGCACGCCCTTGGCGTGACACATCTCGGTGATCTGGAAGATCTTCGACTCGAAGAGCCCGAGCGTGTTGGGCTGGGTGATCATGAACGCGGCCACGTCCTCGTCGAGATGCCGCTCGAGGTCGGCCAGGTCCACGTCGCCGTTGGCTTCCGACCGTAGCTCCACGACCGCAAAGCCGGCCAGCGCGGTGGACGCGGGATTCGTGCCGTGCGCGGAGTCCGGGATCAGCACCTTGTGGCGGCGCTCGCCGCGCGCGAGGTGATAGGCGCGGATCATCAGCACCCCGGCCAGCTCGCCCTGAGCCCCGGCCGCCGGCTGGAGCGAGACTTCGTCCATCCCGGAGATCTCCGCCAGGTCGCGGGCCAGCTCCCACATGAGCCCGAGCGCCCCCTGGCTCGCCGCCTCGGGGGCCAGCGGGTGCAGGCGCGCGAAGCCGCCGAGGCGGGCCATGTCCTCGTTGATCTTCGGGTTGTACTTCATGGTGCACGAGCCGAGCGGGTAGAAGTGCGTGTCCACCCCGTAGTTCATCTGCGACAGGCGCGAGTAGTGGCGGATCACGTCGACTTCCGAGACCTCGGGCAGCTCGGCCGCGGTCTCCCGGACGTGGTGCCTGGGCAGCAGCGCGGCCGGATCGCCGTCCGGCACGTCGCTCTCGGGCAGCGAGTAGGCGAAGCGGCCGGGCGAGGACAGCTCGAAGATCACCTTGTCGTAGGACGCCTTTGCGGTGTGCATGGCGGCCTCAGGCGACCGCCGCGGCCAGCGCCGCCGCGTAGGCGTCGATCTCTTCCTTGGTCCGCTTCTCGGTCACCGCGACCAGCAGGCAGTCCTTGTAGGCGCGGTCGAATCCCTTGAGCGGCACCCCGGCGAGGAGCCGGTCCTTCATCAGTCGCTTGATCACCCGCTCCGGGGACTTCGGGACCTTGAGCGTGAACTCCTTGAAGAAGGGCGCGCCGAAGCGCAGCGACACCCCCGGGACCTTGGTCAGCTCGCGCGCCGCGTAGTGGGCCTTCGCGGTGGACAGCTCGCCCACCTTCCGCAGCCCGCGCTTGCCCAGGATCGAGACGTAGATGGTGGCCATCAGTGCGCAGAGCGCCACGTTGGTGCAGATGTTCGAGGTGGCCTTCTCGCGGCGGATGTGCTGCTCGCGGGTCTGGAGCGTCAGGACGAAGCCGCGCTGGCCGTCGACGTCCACGGTGGCGCCGACCAGACGCCCCGGCATGCGCCGCACCAGCTCTTGCTTGACCGCGAAGACCCCGAGGTTCGGGCCGCCGAAGCTCATGGGGACGCCCAGGCCCTGTCCCTCGCCGACCACGATATCGGCGCCGCAGGCGCCCGGGGGCGTCAGCAGGCCGAGATTGACGGGTTCGGCGACCACGATCAGCAGCGCGCCCGCCTCGTGCGCGATGTCGGCGACCGCGCGCACCTCCTCGAGGCAGCCGAAGAAGTTCGGGTACTGGATCACCACCGCCGCGCTGTGCGGAGAGAGCGTCTTGCGGAGCGCGTCGGGGTCGGTGACCCCGTCGCCGAGCGGCGCGGACTTGATCTTGAGCCCGGGGCCTTCGACGTAGGTCTCGACCACCTGGCGGTAGAGCGGGTTCACCCCGCGCGAGATCATCAGGGTGTCGCGCCCGGTCGTGGCATGGGCCATCAGGGTGGCCTCGGCCAGCGAGGAGGCGCCGTCGTAGATCGACGCGTTCGCCACGTCCATGCCGCAGAGCTCTGCCATCATGGTCTGGTACTCGAAGATCGAGCGCAGAGTCCCCTGGCTGGCTTCCGGCTGGTACGGGGTGTAGGCGGTGAAGAACTCGCCGCGGGAGATCAGGTGGTTGATGGGGCTGGGGATCGCGTGGTCGTAGGAGCCCGCCCCGAGGAAACAGGCATACTCGTCGGCGCCCGCGTTGAGCCCGGCCATGCGCTGCAGGTGCCGGACCAGCTCGGTCTCGGCCATCGCGCGCGGCAGGTTGAGCGGACGCGAGAGCCGGGCCTTGGTCGGGATGCGGACCAGCAGGTCCTCGATGGAGGAGGCGCCGATGGCCGCCAGCATCTCCTTCTGCTGGGCGGGAGTGTTGGAGATGTAGCGCATGCGGGCTGCCTTTCCGGCCTAGTGCGCGCCGTCGGCGGTGAGCTTCTGGTAGTCGGCCGCGCTCAGGAGCCCGTCGACGTCCTTCGGGTTGGCCATGCGGATCACCAGCATCCAGCCCTTCCCGTAGGGATCGGTATTCACCAGCTCGGGGCTCTTGGGCAGCGCGTCGTTGACCTCCACCACCTCGCCCGAGACCGGCGCGAAGAGATCGGAGACCGCCTTCACCGATTCCACCACTCCGAACGTCTTCATCGCGGTGACCTTCGCGCCCACCTTGGGCAGCTCGACGAAGACCACGTCGCCGAGCTGCTCCTGGGCGAACGCGGTGATGCCGATGCGGGCGCGGTCGCCGTCCACCTTGGCCCATTCGTGCTCGCGCGTGTACTTGAGCTCCGCCGGAACGTTCGCCATCGACTTCTCCTAGGCCTTCTTGGTGTGCGAGGGATGGAAGGGCGTCTTCACCACGCGGGCCGCGTGGGTCGCGCCCCGGATCTCGACCGCCAGCTCGCTGCCGACCGCGGCCTGCGCGGACGGGACGTAGCCCATCCCGATCGAGCGCTCCACCGACGGGCCGAACGAGCCCGAGGTGACGACGCCGACGGGCGCGCCGCCGGCCATCAACCGGTAGCCGTGGCGCGGGACCGCGCGCTCGGCCATCTCGAAGCCGACGAGGCGCCGGGCCACTCCGCGGGCGCGGAGCGCCTCGATGGCCTCACGGCCGATGAACTCGCCCTTGGCGGGCTTCACCACCCAGCCGAGGCCCGCCTCGAGGGGGTTCGTGGTCTGGTCGATGTCGTTGCCGTAGAGCGCGTACTTCATCTCGAGGCGCAGGGTATCGCGCGCGCCCAGGCCGATCGGCTGCAGCCCGTCGGGGCGGCCCGCCTCGATGAGAGCCGACCAGAGCCGCTCCGCCTGCGGGGCCGCGACGTACAGCTCGAAGCCGTCCTCGCCGGTGTAGCCGGTGCGCGAGATCACCGCGGGCACGCCGGCCACCGCGCCGGTGGCGAAGTGGTAATAGGCGATGCCGGTCACGTCGCGATCGGCGAGACGGCCGACCAGCCCCTCGGCGCGCGGCCCCTGCACCGCGAGCAGCGCGGTCTCGTCGCTGACGTTCTTCCACTCGGCCCGTCCCACGCTGTGCGACGTCACCCACGCCCAGTCCTTGTCGATGTTCGAGGCGTTGACCACCAGCATGAACCGGTCGGCGCCCATCTTGTAGATCGTGAGGTCGTCCACGATGCCGCCCTCCGGATAGCAGAGGGCCGCGTACTGCACCTGGCCGATCTCGAGCGTGGAGGCGTCGTTGGTGCAGAGGCGCTGGACCGCGGCGAGGGCGTCCGGCCCGCGAACCTCGAACTCACCCATGTGGCTGATGTCGAAGAGGCCGACCGCGCGACGCACCGTCCGGTGCTCGTCGATGATGCCGGTGTACTGCACCGGCATGTCCCAGCCCCCGAAGGGAACCATCTTGGCGCCCGCCTTGACGTGGACGTCACGCAGCGGGGTGCGCTTGAGCGGGCCGGTGGACGCAGCGTCCGTCATCAAGAGATCGGCTCGGGCCGCCTCATCTTACTGGATGCCCTCTGGGGTCGCAACGACGCGGTAGCCGCGGCTCTGCATGCAGGCGACGTACGCCCGCTCGAAGCGGCCGCGCCCGTCGAGGCCGAGCGCGCCGCCCGCGATGGCGCCCGCGCCGGCGCCGGCGATCAGCCCCTCGGTGGCCGTCGACTCGGTCGAGGCCGGCAGCCCGGTCACGAGACCGCCCAGGGCGGCGCCGCTCGTGCCGAGGACGAAGATGTTCCGGAGCGCATTTGCCAGGGGCGAATCGTCGCCGTTGTAGTTGGTGGCCACGCCCATCTCCGCCTTGCAATCGATGGCATCGAGACGGTGCCGGGTCTCGGACTGGTCCTGGACCGCGGTGGTCGGCGGCAGCTTCCCCACGTGCACCACCCGCTTCGTGGTGGCACAGCCGGCGAGCGCGAGCGCCGCGGCCAGGAGGACGAGCGCGGTGCGGCCGCCCATCACTGCGCGGGCAGCCAGTCGCGCAGCGGCTTGATCTGACAGCCCGCCTTCTCCAGGGCCTCGCGGACCGAGCGAACGATTTTTTCCGCCCCGGGCGTGTCGCCGTGGCAGCAGATGGTCTGCACCGAGACGTCGATGTCCACGCCGTCGATGGTGCGCACCGTGCCGTGCATCGCCAGCTGCACCGCCTGGGCCGCCGCCCTGGCGGGGTCGGTGATCAGCGAGCCGGCGAGCTTGCGCGACACGAGCGTGCCGTCCACCGTGTAGGCGCGATCGGCGAAGCCCTCGGAGGCGACCCGCGCGCCCATCTTCCGGCAGGTCGCGTCGTAGCGGCCGGACCCCATGGTCATCAGGATGAGACCGGAGTCGATCGCCGCCCGGCCGGCCGCGGCGGCCAGCGCCTCGTCGCGCTCCATCATGCTGGGGAGGATCCCGTGGGGCTTCATGTGCTGGAGCGCGGCGCCGGCGGCCCGGGCGATCTCGCGCAGCGCTCCGGTCTGGTAGCAGAAGCAGTCCTGCAGCTCGCGCGCGCTCACGTCCATCTGGCGGCGGCCGAAGCCCATCAGGTCGGGCAGCGAGGGATGCGCGCCGATCGCCACCCCGTGGGCGAGGGCCAGCTCGACGGTCCGACGCATGATGTGGGGATCGCCGCCGTGGAAGCCGCACGCCACGTTGGCCGAGGTGATGAACGGCATGATGGCCTCGTCGGCTCCGAGCGTCCAGCGCCCGTACGACTCGCCCATGTCGCAGTTGAGGTCGATCGTTTTGCGAGCCGCAGCCGAAGGCGAGGCGAGCGCATTTGAAAGAGGGGCAAGGGAGGTCATCGCCGCCCTACTCGAGCACCCGGCCGAGCGTCTCCACGAAGCGGTCGACGTCGGCGTCGGCCATGGCCAGGGAGCAGGCGCCGAGCCCGCGCTGGGAGAGCAGCACGCCCTCGTTGACCAGCCCGAGGAAGGTGCGCGCGGGCGCGGTCGGGTCCTCCGGGCGCGCCGAGCGGTAGTCGCCGAGCTTCTTCTTCGTGTGGTGGATCCAGAAGAGCGAGCCTACGCCGGTGATCTGCCCCGCGTAGCCCTTCTTGCGGAGGAGGCGGCGTACCCCGTCCCGCAGCCGGTCTCCAAGCGCCTCGAGACGCGCATACGCGTCGGGGGTGAGCTGCTCCATGGTGGCGATGCCGCCCGCCATGGTGAGCGGGTTCGCGTTGAAGGTACCGCCGTGGTTGATGCGGCCCTTGCCGTCGCGCGGATCGTAGGGGTTCATGACGTCGGCGCGCCCGCCGAAGGCGCCGACCGCGAGGCCGCCGCCGATGATCTTGCCCAGCGTGGTGAGGTCCGGTCGGATGCCGAAGCGCTCCTGCGCGCCGCCACGGCCCACCCGGAACGAGATGACCTCGTCGAAGATCAGGAGGATGTCCAGGCGCTGGGTGACCTCGCGCAGCTTCTCGAGGAAGCCCTCGCGCGGCGAAATCATGCCCGCGTTCGCAAAGAGCGGGTCGACGATCACCGCGGCGATGTCGCCCGCCTGCTTCTCGAGGATCTTCTCGCAGGCGTCCGCGTCGTTCCACGGCAGCGTCACCACGTGCTTCATGACCACCGGCGGCACCCCGGCGGACCACGCCACCGACTTCGGCCGCTTGCGCGAGCCGGCGGAGGCCGGATCCGGGGCCACGCTCACCAGCACCCAGTCGTGGGTGCCGTGGTAGGCGCCCTCGAACTTCGCGATCTTCGCGCGACCCCGGTACGCGCGGGCCACCCGCACCGCGTGCATGGTCGCCTCGGTGCCCGAGTTGGCGAACCGCACCACCTCCAGGCCCGGAATGCGCGAGGTCAGGATCTCGGCCAGCCGGATCTCGTGCTCGCTCGGCCCCGGGAACGACATCCCGTGCGCCGCCGCGTCCTGGATCGCCTTGACCACCTGCGGGTTGGCGTGGCCCAGGATCAGGCTCGTGTAGTTGCCGTTGAAGTCGAGCCGCTCGACCCCGTCGGCGTCCCAGACGCGCGCGCCCTCGCCGCGGGTGATGTAGAACGGGTACGGGTCGAAGAAGGTGGTGGTGCGGCTGTTGCCGCCCGGCATGACGCGGAGCGCTTCCTCGAAGAGCTGCCGGGAGCGGGGAGTCTTCGCCTGGAAGTCGGTGATCGCGCGCTCGAGCGTCTCATGAGTCATGGGGGCTCCTCCTATTCGATGGCGGTATCCAGGGTCCGGCGGCTGTCCCGAAGCATCGCATGAGCCTCGGCGACTGTCACGCGTCGGAAACGCAGGCGGCCGCCCGGCTTGACCTGCCCGATCCGGCCCAGGTCGAACGAGCACACGGTGGCGATCTTGGTGTAGCCGCCGGCGGACTGCCGATCCGCGAGCAGCACGATCGGCTGGCCCTCGCCGATGACCTGCACGCCGCCCATCGGGACGCCGTCCGAGATGATGTCGTGGCCGCGGGTGTGCTCGATGAACGGCCCCTTGAGCCGGGCCCCCATGCGATCGCTCTGCGGCAAGATCTCGTACGGCCCGGTGAGGAACGCGTCGACGCCCGCGCGGGTGAAGCGATCCTCCTGCGGCCCGAGGATCACCGCGACCTCGGCGTCTGCCGGATACGCGGGGATCCGATCGGGGCGGACCCGACGCGCCGATGACGCGACCGCGCGGCCCAGCGCCAGCCGGTCGCCCTTGCGCAGGGCGCGGCCCTCGAGCCCGCCGAGACGCCCGCGCGGATACGTGGCCCGCGACTCGAGGACGAGCGGCGTCTGGATGCCGCCGGCGACCGCCACGTAGGTCCGCACGCCGCGGCGCACCGGCCCGAGACGGAGCACGTCGCCCGCCTGCACGGCCAGGCTCTCCCACGTCGGCGCCGGCGCGCCGTTCAGGGTCGGCGCCATGTCGGCGCCGGTGATGGCGACGACGCGCGCGTCCGTGAACTCGAGGCGCGGGCCCAGGAGCGTGCACTCGAGCCCGGCCGCGTTGTCGTCGTTGCCGACCAGGCGATTGGCGAGCACGAAGGCCTCGCGGTCCATCGGCCCCGACGTGGGAATGCCGACCCTCAGATGGCCGAAGCGCCCCAGGTCCTGGATGGTGGTGAGCGGCCCGCCGTCCTGGACGAGGAGGTCGCTCATGCCGTGTCGATCCGCGGCGTGAACCGCCCCGCGTCGACGGCGGCCGCGATCGCGTCGAACTCGGCGCGGTCGATCGCGCGGAAGCGCACGTGATCGCCCGCGCGCAGCAGGATCGGGTCCGCCGCGGTGGGATCGTAGAGCCGCACCGGCGTCCGCCCCAGCACCCAGAACCCGCCGGGACTCTCGATCGAATAGATGCAGCACTGGATGCCGCCGATGGCCACGCTGCCCGGCGGCGTCTTGGTCCGCGGGTTCGTCAGGCGCGGGATGGTGAGCCGGCCGGGCATGCCGGTCATGTAGGGCAGCCCGGGCGTGAAACCCACGAAATAGATGTAGTACTCGGCGGCCGCGTGCATCCGCACCAGCTCGTCGGGCGAGAGCCCAAGCTTCTCGGCGGCGGGCCCCAGCTCGAAGCCCATCTCGGCCTCGTAGCAGCACGGCAGCTCCACCGTGCGCGCGGGCGGCAGCACGTCGGGGCGCGCGCGCGCCCACAGCTCGCGCAGGCGGGCGGTGAGCGCGTCGTAGCCGATCACCAGCGGATCGTAGTAGACGAGGAGGGCGCGATAGCTCGGCACCGTCTCCCCGACCCCGGGCAGGTGCGCCTGCTGCAAGAGGTACTCGAGCGCGAGGACCCGGGCGTTCAGCTCCCGGTCGATCTCCTCACCCAGCTCGACGGACACCGCGCGGTCGCCGCACGGCAGGAGCCGCGGCTCGGGCCAGATCGTCACCGCGAGCGAGCGATCAAATCGCGGCGAGCGCGTGGTTCGGCAGGTCGGTGATGAACATGTGCCCCGGGCTGTGGGTGATCATGAACGCAGGCTTGGAGGCCAGCGCCACCGCCTGAGGCGTCACCCCGCACGCCCAGAACACCGGCACTTCGCCGGGGCGCACGCCCACCGAGTCGCCCCAGTCGGGCTTGTTCACATCGGCGATGCCGAGCACGGAGGGATCGCCCACGTGCACCGGGGCGCCGTGCGCGCTGGGAAAGCGCGCGGAGGCGGTCACCGCCTTGGAGATCATCCCGGTGGGGATGGGCCGCATCGACACCACCATCGGGCCGTGGAACCGGCCGGCCGGGCGACACGCGATGGAGGTCTTCCACATCGCCACGTTCTTGCCCTCGTCGATGTGCCGCATCGGGATGCCCGCGTCGAGCAGGGCCCACTCGAAGGTGAACGAGCACCCGAGCAGGAACGCGACGAGGTCGTCACGCCAGAACGGGGTGACGTCGGTCACCTCGTCGGCCAGGACGCCGTCCTTGTAGATCCGATACCGCGGCAGGTCCGTCCGCAGATCTGCACCGGGGGCCACCGCCACCGGCTCGGGGGAGCCGACGTCGGTCACCTCGATGAGGGGGCACGGGCGCGGGTTGCGCTGACAGAAGAGCAGGAAATCGTACGCCTGCTCCTTCGGCAGCACCGCCAGGTTGGCCTGCACGAAGCCGGGCGCGAGCCCGGCGGTCACCGCATTCAGTCGGCCGGCCCGGATGTCGGCCCGGATCTCCTTCGGATGGCGCGCGTCGATCGGCATGGCGTCGTTCTCCCCTGCTTCAGTCTTGATGCCCAGTCTACGTGAGGTGCCCGAGCCGGGGCCACAGATCGGGGTTGGCGAGCACGTGCGGCTTCTCGCCGCGCAGCACGCGGAGCATCTCGGCGGTCACCTGCAGGGCCATGCCCCGCATCGTCTCGCGGGTCACCCCCGCGATGTGGGGCGATACGATGACGTTCTCGAGCTGGAACAGCCGGTTGTCCGACGACGCCGGCTCCTCCTCGAACACGTCGATGCCCGCCGCGCGGATCTTGCCGCTCTCGAGCCCGGACACCAGCGCGTCCTCGTCCTGCGTCTTGCCCCGGGACGTATTGACGAAGATCACGCCGTCCTTCATCTGCGCGACCGCGGCGGCGTCGATCATGTGGTGCGTCTCCTTCGTATGCGGGGTGTGGCAAGTGATCACGTCGGCCTGCCGCAAGAGCGAGGCCATGTCCGGCATCGGCTCGACGCCCCGGTTGCGCACCTCGTCGGCGGGCACGTACTTGTCGTAGCCGATCACCCGCATGCCCAGGGCGTTCGCGGTGCGGGCCACCCGCCGCCCGATGTTGCCCACCCCGATGATGCCGAGGGTCTTGCCGTTCATCTCGAGCAGGCCGTCCCAGCGGGCCTTGCCCCAGTCGGCCTTGCGCGTGCGCTGGTCCACCACCACCGCCTGCTTGGCGCAGGCCAGCATCAGCATGATGGCGTGCTCGGCGACCGAGTTGGAGTTCGACCCCGGGGCGTGCACCACCGCGACCCCCAGCTCGGTCGCCGCGGGCAGGTCCACGATGTCGAGGCCGACCCCGTGCCGGCCCACGACCTTGAGCTTCGGGCAGGCGGCCATGAGCGAGCGGCTGCAGTCGGGCTTGGACCGGAACAGGATGCCCTCGGCCTCCCTCGCGGCCGCGATCATCCCGGCCTCGGTCTCGGCGCTGGTGACCACCACCCGGGCTTCCGCCTCGAGCTGCTTCATCCCATCGGGGTGGATGGGCCCTCCGAGCACGACGAGCGGCTTCATCGGGAGCTCTCCTTCCGCGGTTCGCCTGTCGGCAACGGCTCGCATTATAGCGGAGCGGCCGTACCGAGTCATCACGACGCCCCCGACTCGATCCGGCCCTCGGCCTCGCGCCCCCCTCGCGGCCTTGGCACGAGCCGTGCGGCGGTGGGGGCCATGCGCAAGTCCACGCTGGACGATCTGAGGCGGGCGGCCGCCTCCTGTACCGCGTGCGATCTTTACAAGCGTGCGACGCAGACCGTCTTCGGCGAAGGGGCGGCGCGGGCCGAGATCGTGCTGGTCGGCGAGCAGCCCGGTCACGAGGAGGACCTGGCCGGTCGGCCCTTCGTGGGGCCCGCCGGCCGGCTGCTCGACGAGGCGCTGTCGGAGGCCGGGCTGGACCGCCGGCGGATCTATGTCACCAACGCGGTCAAGCATTTCAAGTGGACGAAGGACAAGAGCGGCGGCAAGCGGCGCATCCACGACAAGCCCAACCAGAGCGAAATCGAGGCCTGTCGTCCCTGGCTCCAGCAGGAGCTCTGGCTGCTCCGCCCGGCGGTGGTGGTCTGCCTGGGCGTGACCGCGGCGAGCGCGGTGCTCCGGAAGCGCGTCACGATTCGCGCCAGCCGCGGGGCGGCTCTCGAGTCGCCCGACGGCTTCCGCACGCTCGTGACCGTTCATCCCTCGGCGATCCTGAGAATCCCGGATCGCGAGGATCGCGAAGCGGAGCGCCGGCGATTCGTTCACGATCTGGAGCGCGCCGCGACGATCCGGGCGTCGCGGTAGAAACAACCGAGTAGAACTTCCCGCGTCGCCCCCGCCGTCCCCCGAAGTTTCGCGCAACTCGCGCGCGGCATGGCGCGCCGAGCGCGACGCCCGATGGCACGTCGCTTGAACCTCCGACGCCGCTGCTCATTCGGCCATCCACAAGGAGTCGAGGGTCCGCTCGACAGGAGGAGAAGATGACCAAGCCGGCAGACGCGGAGCTCCCCGAACTGCTTCCCGACGCTCACGTCCTGGACCGGCAGAGCTGCTGGGCCGTCGTCCTGGCGGGCGGTGAGGGCATTCGGCTGCGCTCGCTCGTGCGGCAGGTGCTCGGAGCCGACCGGCCCAAGCAGTACGTGCGACTCCTGGGTCCCCGCACCTTGCTGCGCCAGACCCTGGACCGGATCTCGCTGGCGATCCCGGACGGCCGGACCGTGATCGCGACGGTGCGGCAGCACGCCGGCTACATCTCCGAGGAGTTCGCGGGGCGACCGCATCCCACGATCCTGCCGCAGCCGTTCGATCGTGGCACCGCCGCCGGCATCCTCTATCCCGCCCACTGGATCGCCTGGCGCAATCCCGAGGCGACGATCGCGATCTTCCCCTCCGACCACTTCATCCTCGGCGAGGCCGCGTTCATGGCCCACGTGGCGGAGGTTGCCGCGTGGGTGGACAAGAATCCGGACCGGCTGGTCCTGCTCGGCGCTCAGCCCACCTCGCCCGAGGTCGAGTACGGCTGGATCGAGCCGGACGAGCGCCTGGGGGAGCTGTCGACCGGCCCCGTCCGGGCGGTGCGGCAATTCTGGGAGAAGCCGTCGGTCGCGCGGGCGCGGACGTGCCTGGTCGGTGGCCACCTGTGGAACACCTCCGTGATCGTCGGCAAGGTCGCGACGCTGCTGCAGGCCGGCTGGCAGGCCCTCCCCGCTCTGAGCGATCGGCTCGCCCGCGTCGAGCCGTTCGTGGGCGGCGAGGAGGAAGCCGACGCGATTCGTCAGGCCTATGAGCTGATGCCGAAGGCCAACTTCTCGCGCGCGGTCCTGGAGGCGTGCCCGGAGATGCTGGCGGTTTCCCGGCTGCCGCGGATCGTCTGGTCGGATCTGGGCAGCCCGCACCGGGTGATGGAGGCGCTCACCCGCATGCGGATACGGCCGGAGTGGGCCAGGGCCCTCACTCCGGCGTGAGGCAGTCCGCCGGAGCCGCGCTCAGGCGGTCGCGGCGGCCTTCGGCACCGTCCGGAGCGGGGCCGGTGAGAGCGTGATCTGCAGGTCGCAGTAGTCCCGCATCAGCCCCGCGTCCTGCTCCCGGATCTCGGCCAGGACCGTCTGGCCGCCCTGGCCGGTTCGAAGCTGCGTCGCGGCCTTCGAGAGGATACGCTGCTGCCGCGCCAGCTCGTGCTGCGTGTCGGAGATCTCCTTCATCCGTCGCGTGATCGCGCCCAGTAGCGATCCCTGCAGCTCGCTCCGATCGGCCATGGTGTTCCTCCTGCACGAGGGGGAAGCAAGCGCGCTGCCACGCGCAAGTCGCATCGACCCTGGTGATCGTTCAGGAACGGCGCGGCGGCCGCCGCGAAATCGCTCGATCCTTACCGGGTAGGAAGTTCGGAATCGGGGATCGCCCATCCGTGAGGCGTCGTTTCTACCGACACCAACGGGATCGTTCGAGATGGCGTGGCGACGCGTGTTGAAGGAATTGACGAAGGTTTCTCACCAGTTGGGGTGAATTCCCGCCAGGCATGGCGATTGCTCAACGGACAACCATGGCTTCGAAGCCTCACATCCTGATCGTCGACGACGAGGAAGACTCGCGCAGCGCGCTGCAAACGATCCTCGGGACGTGGGGTTATGCGACGGATGGGGCGTCGGAGGGACGAGAGGCCCTGCAGAAGGCGTCGACCCTGCGCCCGTCGCTCGTCATCACCGATCTGGTGATGCCCGACATGGACGGCCTCGCGCTGCTGGACGCCCTGCAGCAGGAATTGCCGCGCGTGCCGGTGATCATCCTCACCGGACAGGCCTCGGTGGATACCGCGGTCTCGGCCATGCGGCAGGGCGCGTACGACTACCTCACGAAGCCGGTCGACCTGGACCGGGTCCGCCTGCTCATCGAAAAGGCGCTCGATCGGGCGCGCACCCTCGACGAGATCATGGTCCTGCGTCGCCGCGTCAAGGAGGTCTGGGGGCTCGGCCGGCTCATCGGCCGGAGCGCGCCAATGCAGGAGGTCCACCGGCTGATCGAGCAGGCGGCCGCCACCCCGGCCCCGGTGCTGATCCACGGCGAGACCGGCACCGGCAAGGAGCTGGTCGCCCGCACGCTCCACGAGCTGTCCACGCGCGCGAACGGGCCGTTCGTGGCGGTCAACTGCGCGGCGATGCCCGAGACGCTGCTGGAGAGCGAGATCTTCGGCCACGAGCGCGGCGCGTTCACCGACGCGCGCGACCGGCGCGAGGGCTGCTTCGAGCTGGCCCACGGCGGCACCCTGCTGCTGGACGAGGTGGCCGAGATGCAGCCGGGCACCCAGGCCAAGTTCCTCCGGGTGCTCGAGGAGGGCTCCTTCCGGCGGCTGGGCGGCAAGACGGAGATCCGGGTGGACGTACGGGTGGTGGCGGCGACCAACAAGGACCCGATCGTGGCCCTGAAGGACGGCGCATTCCGGGAGGACCTCTACTACCGGCTGAACGTGTTCAGCCTCTCGATCCCCCCGCTGCGGCAGCGGGTGGACGACATCCCGCTCATCGTCACCGGGTTCATCGAGGAGTTCAACGGCAAGTACGACAAGCACATCACCGGTGTGGACGACGCCACCCTGAAGATCCTCATGTCCCATTCGTGGCCGGGCAACGTGCGCGAGCTGCGCAATGTAGTGGAGCGGGCCTTCATCGCCTGCGAGGGCGACGTGATCACGCCGAAGACCCTGCCCGCCACCTCGCCGGTGACCCCGGTGCCGGCCTGGAGCGGCGATCCCGACGCGCTGACCGTGCCCCTCGGCCTGCCGCTCCGCGAGGTGGAGAAGCAGTTCGTGCTGCGGACGCTGGCCGCCGAGAACAACAACAAGACCCGCGCCGCCGATCGGCTGGCCATCAGCACCAAGACGCTCCACAACATGCTCCAGCGCTGGGGCCTGCTCCACAAGGCGCCATCTCGCAGCGGGCCATGACCCGTCATGAAGCCGCCGAGCCTTGCCGACGCGACGCACGAGGCCATCTCTCGCCTTCGTCGGATCGAGGGGGCGCTGCAGAACCTGCCCTCGGGGCCGGAGCAGGCTCCGCTGGTCGGTGACCTCAGCGCGCTCCGCGAGACCCTGGAGCGCCTGGAACAGCTGGAGCGGGACGAGCGGCACCGGCTCGGGCACGATCTGCGGGTGCCGCTGAACACGCTGGCCGGGTGGACCCATATCCTGCGGCTGGACGCGGCCACCTCGTCCACGGTGCAGCGGGCGGTGGACGTGTTCGAGCGCAACGTCCGGGCGCTGACCCGCCTGATCGAGACCTATACCGCCGATCCCGGACGCTAGTGTCCTGTCTCTAACGCTTCTTTACAACGCTTGATCTTGCGTAGGATGGCCGAGGCCGTGGCGGTCCAGATGAATGGACGAGGGTCGTTGTTGTGTTCGCGGACGTAGCGGCGAATGGCGGCGATCAGAGCCGACACGCTGCGGAACGTGCCGCGGCGCAGACGCTTGCGCGTGATCTCCGCGAAGAAGCGCTCGACGAGATTCAGCCAGGACGCCCCGGTCGGGGTGAAGTGGAAATGAAACCGTGGGTGGGCCGTGAGCCATGCCTTCACGGTGGGATGCTTGTGCGTGCCGTAGTTGTCGAGAATGAGATGGAGGTCCTGGCGGCGTGGCGTCTGCCGATCGATCGTGTCCAAGAACGCGATGAACTCGGTGTGCGTGTGGCGCGCCTGACACCGCTCGATCACGTGCCCCTCGAGGATATTCAGGGCCGCAAAGAGCGTGGTGGTGCCGTGCCGCGCGTAATCATGCGTCTGGCGGGCCGGGATTCCGGGTCGCAGCGGCAGGATCGGCTGCGTGCGATCCAGCGCTTGAATCTGGCTCTTCTCATCGACGCTCAGCACCAGGGCTTGCGCCGGCGGGTTCACATAGAGGCCGACGATGTCCCGCAGCTTGCGCACGAAGTCGGGATCACGGCTGAGCTTGAAGGTCTCCACACGATGGGGCTGGAGATTGTGCGCTTGCCAGATCCGATGCACCGTGGCCGGACTCACCCGCTGGCGCTTCGCCAACGTGCGCACGCTCCAGTGCGTCGCGTCCGGGGGCGTCGTCTGCAGCGTGGCATTCACGATCGCTTCCACCTTCTCAGGCCGGATCCGCTTCTTGCGCCCCGGCCGCGGCGCGTCCTTCAGCAGGCCGGCCACGCCCGCTTCGGTGTACCGTTGCCGCCAGAGGAGCAGCGTCGGCCGGCTGATCCCCAGTTCCTTGGCCAGCGCATGATTCGGCCGCCCCGCGGCGGCGCCCAACACCATGCGCGCCCGAAGCGCGACGCGCTGGGGCGTCTTGCCGCTCCGGATCAATGTCTCCAACCACTCCTGATCCTCTCGGCTCACACGGAGGGCGCGGGCGGGTTTCCACATGATGAGCGACGATAGCATGGCCCGGCCTCATTGTAAATCTATTTCAGAGACTGGACACTAGGGGCCCGTTCCGCCGCGAATCGCCGCCGCGAGCTTCACCGGATCGACCGGCTTCACGAGATGGGCATCGAAGCCCGCCCCCTGGGAGCGCTTCAGATCGTCGGGCAGCCCGTAGCCCGTCAGGGCCACCAGCCGGACGGCACGCCCCGCATGGTCGGCTCTCACGCGCCGGGCCACCTCGTAGCCGTCGAGCGCGGGCAGTCCCAGGTCCACGAGGGCCACGTCGGGAACGACCTTGAGGATGGTGTCGACGCCGCCCGGTCCGTCCGCCGCTTCGTGAACCTCGTGGCCCGCGTGCTCGAGCATGTACCGCAGCATCTCGCGGCCGTCACGGCTGTCCTCCACGATGACAATGCGTCGCGGGTTCGGCGTGGAGGGCGCTTCGGGCTTGCGCTCGTCTTCTCGCGGGGCCGCGATCTGGGGCAGCTCCACGGTGATCGTGCTGCCGTGCCCGAGTCCCGGGCTTTCGGCGGTGACCCGGCCGCCATGGAGCTCGACCAGCCGACGCACCAGTGTCAACCCGATGCCGAGACCGCCTTCCGCTCGGTCGAGCGTCCGCTCGCCCTGGTAGAACAGATCGAAGATCCGGTCGATCATCTGCAGGGTCATGCCCATCCCGGTGTCCTGGACGGAGAGTCGAGCCACCCGACCGTCTCCTCGTACCGTGACCAGGATGCGACCGCCCCGCGGCGTGTACTTGATCGCATTCGATAGCACGTTCATCACGATCTGCTCGACCC
The DNA here is from genome assembly GCA_035315345.1 of Candidatus Methylomirabilota bacterium. Taxonomy (NCBI): domain Bacteria; phylum Methylomirabilota (SeqCode); species Candidatus Methylomirabilota bacterium. Next base: position 13,648 of record DATFYA010000083.1, on the reverse strand, counting down.
GCGCCTGATCGGCCTCGACCCATGTCGGCTCGGTGCGCAGGGTGATCGTGTGGTGGGGCGTCTCTCCCGGGGACATGAAACCGGCCACGCATCGCTGGGCCGCCTCGGCCAGGTCCACCGGGACGGGGTGGAGGACGATCTTGCCGGTGGTGACGCGCCCCACGTCGAGCAGGTCATCGACCAGCCGGCCCAGCTGGGCCACCTGGCGGCCGATGACGACACGCGCCTTCAGCGAGGTCTCCTCGGTGGCCGGCTGAGCGTCCAGCACCCGGACCGCGGTTCCGATGACGTCGAGCGGGTTACGCAGCTCGTGACCGAGCATGGCCAGGAACTCGTCCTTCGCGCGGTTGGTGGCTTCGGCTTCCTCGCGAGCCTGCTGCTCGCGTGCGAACAGCGCCGCGCGGACCTCGGCCGCTTGCCGCTCGATGGTCACGTCGCTGACGATGCATACGAACCCGGTGAGCGTGTCGCCTTCGAGCACCGGATCCACGAGGAAACGAAGCCAGCGCCGATCGCGCCGGAGGTCGAGGGTCTCCCGGCGTCGGGTCTGCTCGACCCGCCGGGTGGGCGACGGCTCCGAGCCTCCGCCGAAGCTCGTCCAGATCTCGGTCCACGGACGGCCGGTCAGATCGGCCGGCGCGATCTCCACGAGCGCCGCGAAGGCGGCATTGACCCGCGCCACCGTGCCGGCGGCCCCGAGCAGGCAGACGCCGTCGCCGATCGCGTCGAACGTGGCCTGCCAGCCGCGACTGGCCGCACGCAGCCCTTCTTCGGCTCGACGCAGGCGCAGCAGGGAGTGGATCGTGGCGAGCAAGACCGCCGGCTCGACCGGATCGATGAGATAGCTATCCGCCCCGCCCTCGTACGCCAGGTCCTGCGCCCGGTCACTGACGAACGTGGCCGACACGTGCACGATCGGCAGGGTGGTCGTGGCCGGATCGGCCCGGAGCCTGCGGCAGACCTCGAAGCCGTCCATGTCCGGCAGATTCACGTCGAGAAGGACGAGGTCCGGGCGACTGTCCCTCGCGATCTCGAGCGCCTGGCCGCCGGTACCCGCATCGAGCACCTGGAAGCCGGCGCGCTTCAACATCTCGGTGCGCGCATAGCGCGCCGCCTCGTAGTCGTCCACGTTGAGGATGAGCGCCCGTTTCTCAACCACTGTCCATCTCCCTTCGGGTCACGTTCGAGAGCGCGGCGCGCAGCTCCGCCACCGCCGCCCCGTCGGCCAGGCCTTGCTTCGACAGGACCTGGAGCGCGTGCGGAGCCAGGCGCCGTCGCTCCTCCTCGCTGAGGGCCTTGGAGGTCAGGATCACCACCGGAATGTCCATCGTGGCCGGGTCCCGCTTCAGCTGCGCGAGCACGTCGAAGCCGGACATCTCGGGCATCACCAGGTCGAGAATGATGGCGTCCGGGTGCTCCGCGCGTGCGTCGCGCAGGCCTTGCGTCGCCCCCCCGGCTTCCCGGATCTGGAACGGGGCGCCCGCGAGACGGTTCCGGACCAGATACCGGGAAATCTCGTCGTCGTCGATCACCAGGACCCGGCGCCCCGGTTGGCGATCGAGCAGGCGGCGCAGGGTGCCGAGCAGCCAGTCCGGATGCACCGGCTTGATCGCGCAGGCATCCGCGCCCAGCGTCAGGCCCTTCGCCTGATCGTCGATGCTCGAGACGACGACGATGGGGACGTCCCGCGTATCCCCGCGCCGCCGCAGCTCGCCGACGAACGCCCCGGCCTCTTCGTCGGCGAGCCGAATATCGAGCACCAGGGCGACCGGATGGCGCTGGTCGATGAGGCGCCGGGCCTCCGCAAGCGTACGCGCGGGCAGGACCTGGAAAGAAGAGCCGCGGAAGTAGTAGTCGTAGGGGACCGAGTCCTGGCTACTGTCCTCGACGACCAGGACCGGGAGCGCGCCGACCTGGGTCGACCCCGGGAGAGCGACCTTCGTCTGCTCCGGCTCGACCTCGTGCGGGCAGCGGATCGGGATCACCACGCGGAAGGTCGACCCGATCCCGAGCGTGCTCTCGACGGTGACGCGGCCGCCGAGGAGCGTGGTCAGCCGCCGCACCAGCGGCAGGCCGAGCCCGGTGCCGTGCACCCTTCGCTGCATCGGATTGTCGATCTGGTCAAACTCCTCGAAGATGCGCTGCTGGTCCTCGGGGGCGATGCCGATGCCGGTATCGGCGACCGAGAACTCGATCGCCATGTCCCCGATCCGCCGGGCCCCCACGCGGATCTCGCCGCGCTCGGTGAACTTGAGCGCGTTCGAGAGCAGGTTGCGCAGGATCTGGGAGACCTTGGCCTCGTCGGTGTGCATCGGGGGCAGGTCCTGGGGATCATCGAAGACCATCTCGATGGATTCGTTCAGGAGCAGCGGCCGCAGCATGCCGCGCAGGGTCGCGAACAGATTGGCCACATCGAAGTCGACCGCGCGCACCACCACCTTGCCCGCTTCCACCTTGGCCAGGTCGAGCAGGTCGTTGACGAGCTCGATGAGATCCTCGGCCGCCTTGCGCACGTAGCCGACCTGACGGCGCTGCTCCAGGGACAGCGGGCGCTCGGCGTCCTCGAGCAGGAGCCGGGAGAGCGCGAGCATCGAGTTGAGCGGAGTGCGGAACTCGTGGCTCATGTTGGAGAGAAAGCGCGACTTCATCTCGTCGGCACGCCGGAGCGTGTCGGCCTTCTCGTCCAGCTCCGCGTAGAGCGCGAGGACGCCGCGGTTGGTGTCCTGTAACTCCGCGTTGAGCCGCGAGAGCTCCTCCTGCCGCTGCCGCAGCTCGTCGAGCGTCCGGAGCAGCTCTTGGTTCTGCTGCCGGATCTCCTCCAGCGGATTCCGTGGCGTTTCTCGCGCGAGGGCCGCCGCGATTGCCGCGAGCTGCGGGGGGTCGACCTCCGCCGCACGACGGGGAAACAGCTTCCCGAGCGCGACGGTGACGCCGACCCCCGGCCGATTGGTCACCTCGAAATGATCGACCAGCCGTCGCGCCCCCAGCATGCCGATGCCCATGCCGGTCGAGGAGCGATACCGGCCGGCGAGGATCGTGTCGAGGTCGCGGATGCCGGGTCCTCGATCGCTCACCCGCACCAGCAGTCGCTGGGGCGCATCGCGCCCTTCCACGAACATCTCGACCTTCCCGCCGCCCGCGTACATGAACGCGTTGCGGGCAATCTCGGACACCGCGGTGGCGATGCGGGTCTGGCCCTGGCCGTCGAAGCCCAGGCGGGCGGCCAGATCGCGCGCGCGCTGGCGCACCGCCACCACGTCCTGCTCGTCGCGGACGAAGAGGGACGCGAGCGACACGCTCGGGGTCACGGGGCGCGCAGCCGGGCCGCCACGACGGTGACGTCGTCGCGTCCGCGGCACCAGTCGCGGTAGAGCACTCCCGCGACCAGGGTGGGATGGCGGCTGGGCAGGCCCGGATAGCGCTCGATCTGCCAGCGGCTGCTCAGCCCGTCGGAGTGCATCACGAGCACGGCGTCCTCGGACCACGGGTAGGTGAACTCGTGGATACGTCCAGCGTCGTGTCCCGCGGTGCCGTTGGCCGAGACCATGTGGCGGCTCGTACCGTCGGCCACGATCGTCCCCGCCACGTTGCCGAGTCCCGAGTAGGTCGCCACCCCGCGGCTCCGGTCGATGCGCGCCACTGAAACCGCGGCGCCCCGACTACCCCGGAGCGCGTCGTGGATCGCCGCGATCTGGGCGCTCGGGGGCAGGCCCGGCGCGGCTTCGAAGACGCGCACGGCCAGACGGGAGGCGTCGGCGGCGCCGAGACCGTGGCCGAGTCCGTCGACGACCATGAGCGAAGGACACTCCGGGTCGTCGGCTACCGCGAAGCCGTCGCCGCAGACCTTTTCGCCCGCCTTGGGCACCGTCACCGTGCCCACCTCGAGCGTCACCGGGCGAGCGCCGTGGCGGGCGAACGGTGACACGCGGGCCACGATGGCCGTGCCGCCCGGGCGCATCGTGTACACGTCCACCAGCGAGGCCAGCCGCTGCACTGCGCCCAGTCCGGTGCCCGGACTGCCCATGGTGGAATAGCCGTCGCGGAAGCACTCCGCGACGTTCGCCATGCCGTCTCCGCGATCGAGGGCCAGGACCTCGACCGCCCCCTCGACCGCTCGGACCAGGAGCTGACCGCCGCCCCCGTGCTTGACGAGATTGCTGGCGAGCTCGTTGACCACGAGGGCCAGCCGGCCCTGCAGCTCTGCGTCGAGACCGGTCGAGACGGCCAGATCGAGAATTCGCCGCCGAGCCTCACCGATCTGGCTGGGCTCGTCGACCACGAACGGCAGCGGATTCGTGACGATCACTTCCACCTCGTGATGCACACCCAGGTGCCCCGTCCCGGCGCCGACCTGATGTCAAAGGTGCTGCTCAGCCGGCGCGCTCCGCCGAGACCGAGCCCCAGGCCGGAGCCGCTGGTGTAGCCGTCGCGCAGCGCCTGCGACACGTCAGCGATACCCGGCCCCTTGTCCTCGAACGTGAGACGCAGTCCCCGGCGTGAGCCGTCCGTGAGCTCATCCAGCCGCGCCGTGCCGCCCCCGCCGTGGATGAGCGTGTTCCGGGCCAGCTCGCTGGCCGCGGTCACGATCTTGGTCTGGTCGACCAGGCTGAAGCCGAGCGCGACCGACCACTGGCGGGTGACCTGGCGGACGCGGACGACGTCCTCGTCGGAGTGGATTCCGATCGTCTCGTCAGGCGCGGGGGCCATCGAGATCCCCGGTCTGGCCCAGGCGCCGGCGGATCAGGGCCATGCCTTTCTCGGCGTTCAGGGCGGTGCGGACTCCCTCCAGTCTCAACCCGAGCTCGATCAGGGTGATCGCGACCGCGGGCCGCATGCCGACCACGACGGTCTCCGCATCGAGGATGCGGGCCATGTTCGCGATGTTCCCAAGGGCGCGGCCGATGAACGAGTCGACGATCTCGAGGGCCGAGATGTCGATCAGCACACCCCGCGCGCGGTGCAGGACGATCTGGTGGGTCAGCTCGTCCTGCAAGGTCATGACGAGCCGATCGTGCATCTCGACCTGGATGGTGACGAGCAGGAATTCCCCCATCTTGAGGATGGGGATGCGCTCGCCGGGGGGCTTGCCGTCAAGCACGCGCGGCGGTTCTCGTCACGGTGGCGCCGACGCGGCCCATCGCGAGCACGAACGCGTCGGCCAGCGTGGCCTTGGTGGCGACTCCGCCGAGGTCCACGCCCAGGTGGACGATCGTCTGGGCGATCTGGGGTCGGATGCCGCTGATGATGCACTCGGCGCCCATGAGCCGGGCGGCCCCGACCGTCTTGAGCAGGTGCTGGGCCACGAGGGTGTCGACGGTGGGCACGCCCGTGATGTCGACGATGGCGATCGACGCTCCGGTGTCCACGATCCGCTGCAGCAGGCTCTCCATCACGATCTGGGTGCGCTCGCTGTCGAGGGTTCCGATGAGGGGCACCGCGAGGATCCCTTCCCACAATGAGACCACGGGGGTGGAGAGCTCGAGCAGCTCTCGCTGCTGCCGGACGATGATGTCCTCGCGACTCTTCCGGAACGCCTCGGTCGTGAACAGCCCGAGCTGGTCGAGCAGCAGCGTGGCGGTCCACAGCTCGCGCGCGAGGCTCTCCGCGTCACTCCGGTACTCCTGTTGCAGGCGAGCGAAGAGCGGTTCCTTGAAGGAGAACACGAACGAAGCGGTCTCGCTCGGGGTCGAGCCGTGACGCGCGCGCGAGGCCGAGATATCGGCCAGCAGGTCGCGCATCTTCGTCCAGGCGCGGCCGTCGGTCTTTCCGGTGGCATCGACCTCCATCGCCTCCACCAGCAGCCGGACGAACGCGCGCGCGTGGTGTTCCACCTCCGCGCGGTCGACCGTCCGGCCCCCGCTCTTCGCGAGCAGATCGATCCAGTCGGTCAGGATGGGCGACTCGTGCTGACGCACGATCGCGGCGAGCCTGCTCTGCCGATCCACCATGAGGGCGCTCCTGTGCGCAGGGATGTTGGTGAGCCAGTCGCTCGTAGAGGCTCATTAGACTCAACGGCTACGGTCTTTTCAAGGGCTCATGTCGGTCCGGCGACGCGTTCACGCTCGACCGGTAAAAACTTCCAGGGCGGTGGTCGAGCTCACGAGCGTCAGACCTGCGGACCGGCCCATTGACAAGGCGGCGGTTTCGAAGATAATCACCGCACCCGCAAGCCCGAATCAGGCTTTGGTCCAGCTTCCCGAGCGTTCCGACCCTTCGTCTCAGGAGGAGACGGTGGTGACCCGACTCCGGCGGAAGATGCCCGACGGCCCTTCCGGCGGCCCCTCGGCCGCGCGCTCATCGCTCTGCCCGCCGAACTCCTCGAGGCCTTCATGAAACTCGCCCGCTCGTTCGTCGCCCTCGCCATCGCGTCGGCTCTGCTCGCCGGTGTCACCGCCTTGCCCGCCGCCGGTGCGGAAGGCCAGGCCACCTGGGCGGTGCACATCTCGCTGGCCCCGACCTGGTTCGATCCGGCCGAGACCGCCGGCATCATCACGCCGTTCATGGTGCTCTACGCACTGCACGACGCGCTCGTGAAGCCCATGCCGGGCAAGCCGATGACCCCGTCGCTGGCCGAGTCGTGGACTCAGTCGAAGGACGGGCTGGAGTACGAGTTCGTGCTGCGCAAGAACGTGCGCTTCCACAACGGCGACGTGATGAACGCCGAGGACGTCAAGTTCTCCTTCGAGCGGTACCGCGGGGCCAGCGCCACGCTGCTCAAGAGCAAGGTGGCCAAGGTGGAGGTGGTCGACCCCCTGCGCGTGCGCTTCACCCTCAAGCAGGCCTGGCCGGACTTCATGGCCTTCTACGCGACCCCGGCCACCGGGGCGGCGTGGATCGTGCCGAAGAAGTACGTCGAGCGGGTCGGCGACGAGGGCTTCAAGAAGGCGCCGGTCGGAGCGGGACCGTACAAGTTCGTCTCGTTCAAGCCGGGCGTCGAGCTGACCCTGGAGGCCTTCGAGCAATACTGGCGCAAGCCACCCAGCGTGAAGACGCTGGTGCTGCGCACCATCGGCGACGAGTCCACCCGGCTGGCCGCGCTCAAGCGTGGCGAGGTCGACGTGGCCTACTCGATCACCGGGCCGCTCGCCGAGGAGGTCAAGCGGGGGCAGGGCCTGAAGCTGGTGCCGACGTACTTCACGTTCACCACGTGGCTGGTCTTCCCCGATCAGTGGGATCCGAAGTCGCCCTGGCACGACCGACGCGTGCGTCAGGCCGCCAACCTCGCCATCGATCGGGCCGGCATCAACGCCGCGGTGTACCTGGGGCTCTCCAAGCTGTCCTTCTCGTTCATCCCGCAGGGCATGGACTACTTCTGGGCGCCCCCGCCCTCCCCCTTCGACCCCAAGCGGGCGAAGCAGCTCCTGACCGAGGCGGGCTATCCGAACGGGTTCGAATCCGGCGATCTGTCCGGCGACACCATCTACGGCGTCGCCATCGGGGAGCCGGTGGCCAACTATCTGCAGCAGGTCGGCATCCGCCTTCGCCTGCGGCCGATGGAGCGCGCGGCGTTCTTCAAGGAGTATGGTGAGAAGAAGCTGCGCGGCGTGATCTTCAGCGGCAGCGGGGCGCCCGGCAACGCGCCCACGCGGCTGGAGCAGTACGCGGTGACCGGCGGCCGGTACAGCTACGGGGCGTATCCCGACATCGACGGCCTCTACACCGAGCAGGTGAACGAGATGAACCCGAGAGTGCGCCAGCAGATCCTCACCAAGATCCAGCAGCTCGTCCACGAGAAGGCGATGTTCGGGCCGGTCATCGAGCCCGCGTTCCTGAACGGGGTCGGCCCGCGCCTCGAGGTGCACGGCCTCGGGCTCATCGCCAACCACGCCTACTCCGCGCCCTACGAGGACCTGAGGCTCACGCGGCCGTGAAGCAGTACATCGCCAAGCGCGTCGGCTACGCCTTCATCTCGCTCATCATCCTCTCGCTCATCATCTTCCTGCTCGTGCGGCTGACCGGGGATCCCACCGTGCTCCTGGTCGAGCCGGGCGCGAGCCAGGCCGACCTGGACGCGATGCGCAAGCAGTTCGGGCTCGACCAGTCGCTCTGGGTGCAGTACGGCCATTTCGTGGCGAGCCTCGTGCGGGGCGATCTGGGCCACTCGTTCTACTACCGCACCCCGGTCCTCGAGCTCTACCTCTCGCGCCTGCCCAGCTCGCTGCTGCTCGCGGGTGCCGCGATGGTCTTCTCGCTCGTGATCGGCATCCCCACCGGTATCGTGGCCGCGGTACGGGTGAACCGCTGGTGGGACAGCGCGGGCAAGATCTTCGCGCTGCTCGGCCTGTCGCTGCCCTCGTTCTGGGTCGGCCTGCTCCTGATCCTGTTCTTCTCGGTCTATCTGGGCTGGCTCCCCTCCTCGGGGTCGGGCACCGCGCTGCACCTGCTCATGCCCGCCTTCGCGCTCGGCTGGTACTTCGCGGCCGCCCACATGCGCCTCACCCGCTCCTCCATGCTCGACGTCCTGGGCTCGGAATACGTGAAGCTGGCCCGCCTCAAGGGCCTGCCGGAAGCGCTCGTGATCAGCAAGCACGCGTTCAAGAACGCGCTGATCCCAGTGCTCACCCTCGCCGGCATCAACCTGGTCATCATGGTCAACGTCGCGGTGGTGGTGGAGACGGTGTTCGCCTGGCCGGGTATCGGCCGTCTCCTCTACGAGGGCATCGCGTTCCGGGACTTCCCGGTCGTGCAGGCGACCGTGATCCTGAATGGAGCGATGGTCGTGATCGTGAGCCTCCTCGTCGACATCCTCTACGCGGTGATCGATCCGCGGATCCGGCTCGCGCGATGAACGGCAGCCGGTCGGCCGCGCTCACCGTCGCCTGGCGCTTCGCCGCCTTCCGCACCGAGGGCTTCCCCATCATCGCGTGCTCGATCCTGGGCGGGCTGCTCTTCGTGGCCATCTTCGCCAACGTGCTCGCCCCGCACGATCCCGAGGTCGGCGCCCTCGGGGAGCGCTTCCGCCCGCCGGTGTGGCAGCAGGGGGGCAGCGAGAAGTTCCTCCTGGGCAGCGACCACCTGGGGCGCGACGTGCTCTCCCGCCTCATCTTCGGGGCGCGCGTCTCGATCGTGGTGGGCTTCACCGCGGTGATCGTGGCCGGCGTGCTCGGCACCGGGCTCGGCATCCTGTCCGGCTATCTCGGCGGCTGGGTGGACCAGGTCATCATGCGGCTGACCGACAGCTGGCTGGCCCTGCCCGCGCTCACCTTCGCGATCTTCCTGGCCGCGGTGGTGGGGCCGAGCGAGATGAACATCGTGATCATCCTGGGCCTGGTCTACTGGACGCGCTACGCGCGGGTCATCCGCGGCGAGGTGCTCTCGCTCAAGGAGCGCGACTTCGTGCGGCTCGCCATCGTGGCCGGGTGCTCCAAGCGCACGATCATGAAGCGGCACATCCTGCCCAACGTGCTCAACTCCGCCATCGTCCTCGGCACCCTCATGCTCGGGGTGGTGGTGGTGACCGAGGCCGCCCTCTCCTTCCTGGGGGTCGGGGTGCCGCCTCCGAAGCCGGCGTGGGGGCTCATGCTCGCCGACGGCAAGAAGGGCCTCATGGCCGGCTACTGGTGGCTCACCGTCCTGCCCGGCTGCTGCATCATGCTCATGGTCCTGTCCGCCAACCTGCTCGGCGACTGGCTCCGCGTGAAGCTCGATCCGCAGCTCCGCCAGCTGTGAGCGACGCTCCGCTCCTCGAGCTGTGCAACCTCTCGACGCACTACGTGAGCGCCCGGGGCACCCGGGTGGTGCGCGCGGTGGACGACGTGTCGCTCACCCTCGCCCCGGGCAGCACGCTGGGCATCGTGGGCGAATCCGGCTCGGGCAAGAGCACGCTGGCGCTGACCATCCTGCGCCTGCTGCCGCCCGCCGCCAAGATCACCTCGGGAGCGATCCGCTTCGAGGGCGAGGACCTCCTCACGAAGTCGGACGGCGAGATGCGGCGGATCCGCGGCAAGCGGATCGCGATGATCCTGCAGGACCCGATGGCCTCCCTGAACCCGCTGTTCACCATCGGCGACCAGGTCGCCGAGCCGCTGCGCGTGCACGAAGGAGAGCGGCGCGCTACCGCATGGACCCGCGCCACCGGCCTGCTGAAGTCGGTGCGCATCTCCGCGCCCGAGTCGCGGGTGCGCGAATACCCGCACCAGATGTCGGGCGGCATGCGCCAGCGCATCGTGGGCGCCATCGCCATCTCGTGCGCGCCGCGGCTGCTGATCGCCGACGAGCCCACCACCAGCCTCGATCTCACGATCCAGGCCCAGTACCTGAACCTGCTGCGGGACTTGCAGCGACAGCACCAGCTGGCCCTCATCTTCATCACCCACAACCTGGGCATCGTGGCCAAGATGTGCGATCAGGTCGCGGTGATGTATGCGGGCCGGCTCGTCGAGTGGGGCCCGGTCACTCGCATCTTCGATTCCCCTGCGCATCCCTACACGCGGGCGCTGCTCGAATCGATCCCGCGCATGGGCGACAGCCGCGACCGGCTCACCGCCATCGAGGGCCAGCCGCCGGACCTGGCCGGCCTGCCGTCCGGCTGCGCGTTCCACCCGCGCTGTCCGCAGGCCATGGCCCACTGCCGCGAGGAGGCGCCGCCCGAGACCGCGCTGGGCCCCAGCCACACCGCGCGGTGCTGGCTCAATGTGCCGGCGGTCGCGCGATGAGCCCGCCCCTGCTCGAGGCGCGCAGCCTCATCAAGCACTTCCCGGTGCGCCGCGGCCTCCTGTCACGTCCGGTCGGCGTGGTGCGCGCGGTGGACGACGTGACGTTCTCGGTCGGCGTGGGCAAGACGCTGGGCCTCGTGGGCGAGTCCGGCTGCGGCAAGACCACCACCGCCAAGCTCGTGCTGAAGCTCGAGGACCCGACCGGAGGCGAGCTGCGCTTCGAGGGCCGCGACATCCGCGGCCTCGACGCGGAGGGGGTGAAGGGCTACCGCCGCGCGGTGCAGGCGGTGTTCCAGGATCCGTTCGCCTCGCTCAATCCGCGCATGCGCGTCGACGCCATCATCGCGGAGCCCCTGGTCACCCACGAGCGGCTGGACGGAGCCGAGGTGGCCAAGCGGGTGAGCCGGCTCATCGATCTGGTCGGGCTGCCCGAGCGCACCGCCCGCCTGTTCCCGCACGAGTTCTCGGGCGGCCAGCGCCAGCGCATCGCAATCGCGCGCTCGCTCGCGCTCTCGCCCCGTCTGGTGGTGCTGGACGAGCCGGTCTCCGCCCTCGACGTGTCGATCCGCGCGCAGATCCTGAACCTGCTGCGCGACCTGCAGGCCCAGCTGGGCCTGTCGTATCTGTTCATCGCGCACGACCTGGCCGCGGTGGCCCACATGAGCCACACCATCGCGGTCATGTACCTGGGGCAGATCGTGGAGATCGGCGACGCCCAGACCATCGCGACGCGGCCCCGGCATCCCTACACGCAGGCCCTCTTCGCGGCGGCCCTGCCGTCGCATCCGGCGGAGACGCGCGAGGAGATGGTGCTCTCCGGGGAGGTGCCGAGCCCGCTGAATCCGCCCGCGGCCTGCCGCTTCCACCCGCGCTGTCCGCACGCGATGCCCCGCTGCTCCACCGAGGAGCCGGTGCTGCGCGAGACGGACGGGCGCCAGGTGTCCTGCCACCTCTACGCCTCGCCCGCCTGAGCGCGCGTTCCCGCGAATTCGGCCGCCCGGCCGGCGGGACGGTACAATGTTGCGGCCATGGACCTGGTCTGGTCGCTCGTCGACGTGCTGCTGCACCTGGACCGGCACCTCAGCGAGGTCATCCAGCACTACGGGGTCTGGACCTACCTGATCCTGTTCCTGATCGTCTTCTGCGAGACCGGGCTGGTGGTGACCCCATTCCTGCCCGGCGACTCGCTGCTCTTCGCGGTCGGCACCTTCGCGGCCATCGGGGCGCTGGACCTCTGGCTCGCGATGCTGCTGCTGGCGGTGGCCGCGATCCTGGGCGACAGCGTCAACTACGCGATCGGCGCGCGCCTCGGGCCGCGGGTGTTCCGGCGGGAGGGCGTGCGCTTCCTCAACCGCAAGCATCTCGAGCGCACCCACGAGTTCTACGAGCGCTACGGGGCCAAGACCATCGTGATCGCGCGGTTCGTCCCGATCGTGCGGACCTTCGCGCCGTTCGTGGCCGGGATCGGGCGGATGAGCTATCCGCGGTTTCTCTTCTACAACGTGGCGGGGGCGCTGCTCTGGATCGTGAGCCTGGTGGTGGGCGGCTACCTCTTCGGCAACATTCCGGTGGTACGCCGCAACTTCTCCCTGGTGGTCTTCGCGATCATCGGGCTGTCCATCCTGCCCGCGGTCATCGAGCTGTGGCGTCAGCGTCGCGCCGTCGGAAGCTCAGCCGGGTGATCCCCTCCTCGGTCTGGCGCTCCTCGATCCGCGTGCGCGTCGACAGCAGCCGCAGCATCCGATGGTTCTCGGTGAGCACGTAGGCCCGGAAGCGCCCGATCCCGCGGGCGGCCGCCGCGCTCAAGACCGAGTCCAGCAAGATCGTCCCGAGGCCCCGCCCCTGCCAGCCGTCCTCGACCACGAAGGCCACCTCGGCGAGGTCCGGCTCGTCACCGCGCTCGTAGCGGCCCACCCCGATGATCTGATACCCCGACACCGTCTCATGCTCGGCCACCAGGGCGAGGCGACGCACGTAGTCCACGTTGGCGAAGAAGTGATACCAGTCGGTGGGCAGGCGCTGCATGACGGTGAAGAAGCGCTGGTAGGCGCTGTGCCGGCTCAGCCGGTCGTAGAGGAGGGCGAGCTTCGGCTCGTCGTCGGGACGAATGGGCCGGATCCGAACCGCGGCCGCGTCGCGCAGCACCACGGTCCGGTCCAGATCGCGCGGGTACGGCGCGGCGGTCTGGACCGCGGGTCGGTCGGAGCGGGCCGGGCCGGGCTCGATGGGTTCCACGCCCTTTGGATGCCGCGGGGGGCGGGCGCGTTCCGCGCGGGGGCCTACTTGATGGCGCCCGCGGTCAGGCCGGAGACGTAGTAGTCGAGGAAGAAGACGTAGAGGATGACGATCGGCACCGAGCCCAGCACCGCCCCGGCCATCAGGGAGCCCCAGAAGTAGATGTCGCCCCGGATCAGCTCGGTCGTCACCCCCACGCTGGCCGTGATCTCCTCCGAGGAGGAGGTGAAGGTCAGCGCGTAGATGAACTCGTTCCAGGACAGCGTGAAGGCGAAGAGGATCGCGCACACCAGGCCGGGGATCGCGATGGGCATCACGATTCGCAGCAGCGCCTGCAGCCGCGTGGCCCCGTCCACCATCGCGCACTCCTCCACCTCCTTGGGCACGGTGCGGAAGTAGCCCATGAGCAGCCAGGTGCAGAACGGCACCAGGAAGGTGGGGTACGTCATGACGAGGGCCCACTTGGAGTCGGCGAGCCCGACCCAGTTCACGATCTGGGCGAGCGGAAGGAACAGGAGCGAGGTGGGCACCAGGTAGGTCACGAAGATGCCGGTGCCGAAGGCGCTCACCCCGAGGAAGCGCAGCCGGGCCAGCGCGTAGGCCGCCACCGTCCCGATGAGGACGGAGATGCCGGTGGCGATGATGGTGACCATCAGGCTGTTCTTGGTCCAGGTCAGGAACTCGGTGTCCCACAGGAGCTTGGTGTAGTGCTCGAGCGTCGCGCCCTGCCTGATGAGGAGCGGTACGTCGTGGCGGTC
>DATFYA010000082.1 GCA_035315345.1 Candidatus Methylomirabilota bacterium | reverse complement strand
TGAGCCGGTCCAGCCGCGCGATCCCTTCGTCGAACAGCGCCCGGAGCGCGGTCGCGGCCTCCACGCGCTTGAGGAGGTCGAGCGTGCCCTTTGCCGTGTACTGCACCTCGCCCTGGCCGGCCCCCGGCACCAGCCGCACGGTTCCGTCGACCGCCACCGGCCGCCGGGGGTTGACGAGAAAGGCGCTCAGGTCGTCGATCGTCGCCGTCAGGTCGGCGCGGATCGCGAGGTTGCCGCCGTCGGGTCGGGGCGCGTAGAAGCCCTGCATCACCTCGGTGAACGTGAGGCCGATCGCCTGCGCGCGCGGCTCGCGTGCGGGGGCGGTGATGTGAGCGATCGGATCGAGCACGGCGCGGGTCTGGCCATACTGTTCCCTGATCTCGGCGAGGCTCGGGCCGCCGGGGAGAGGGGGATCCAGGGGGACGGGCGCGGGCGCGTGGATCGGCGAGGCCGCGTCCGTCAGCGCGCGCCGGACGTTGCGCTCCGCGATGGCGGCGATCGTCGCGGATGGGTTCGCCCCGAGCGAGCCGGGCATGGCCGCGCCGTCCAGCACGTAGAGCCCCCGGGTCCCCCACACCTTGCCGTCCGGGTCGGTCACCCCGTCCTCGGGCCGGTCGGACATGGCACAGCCGCCGAGGTTGTGCACGGTGACGGGCCGCTGACGGACCGTCGCGTCGGGATTGAGCCGCATCTCGCCCTTGAGGGCGTCGGCGATGTCGTGCATCAGCCGCTCTTGCATCGTGGCCAGCCGGGCGTTCGCGGCCAGGTCCCAGTACGCGAGCAGGCGCTGCTCCTCGTCCAGGTAGAGCTGTCCCGGCGCCGCGTCGATCCCCATGACCAGCATCAGGAACGCATGGTCGTCCGGACGCGGGCCGAGGAGGAGCTGCTTGGCGAGGCCGACCGCGCGCCGCCAGAGGATCGCGGCGGTGAACGGTTCCGCGACTCCGCGCGGGATCTCGAGGAAGTACTGACGGACGGCCTCCAGCGTCGCGATGAGGCGATGCGGCTCGACGAAGACCTTTCGAAAGTCTTTGACGAAGTCTTCCGGCACGGGGCGCAGCGGGCCATCCGGAAATGGATCAGGGACACCGATGGTGAGCAGGCGGTACGTCAGCTCCTCTATCGTCTTCTGGCTGAGCGCATCGACTTCCCGCCCCTCCACGGAATGCGCGTACGTCCGAGCCCGGTCGATGATCGCCCGGATCTGCGGCGGGAGCACGTCGTCGAGGCCGAGGCCGTACGCCAACGATCGTGCGTCGTCTTTGGCCGGCAGGCCGAAGCGCGACGCGAGCACCCGGGCCAGCGAGGGGTCGTGATAGGCGTGCCGCGCGTCCAGCACCCCGAGGAGCGCCCGTGCGGTGCCGTCGACGAGGTCGGTGATGGCGGCGGCCTCACGGGCGGCCGCCTCGCGGTCCGCCGCCGGTCCGTCGCGCCTCGCCGCGATCCGGTTGCGCTGGAGCCACACGTCGGCGCGGAAGACGCCGAGCACCGGCTCGAGCCACTTGGGATAGCCGCCGTCCTGGATCATGAACCAGTCGCCGCGGGTCCCGGTCAGATCGAGCGAGCGGTTGTTGTAGAGGAGGCTCATCGCGATGGTCGGCCCGAGCGTCGGGGTCGGCGCCGGCGGCGTCTGCGTGTCGTAGACCATCGCGATCGCGTCGCCGTTGACGAAGAACCGGCGCCCGACGTTCGGCTTGCTCGCCTCGTCCATTCCCACGTGGTCCTTCGAGCGGAGGAGCAGGTAGGTCGAGTTCACCGAGCCCGCGCAGAGGAACACGCTGCGGGTCCGCACGGTGGCCGCGGGGTCGTCGATGACGTGGTCGTGGTACGTGACCGTGTACTCGTCGGCGGCATCGTCGCGGCGGATGTCCAGGACCTCCGCCAGCGTCCGGACGTCGGCGCCCAGGCCCTCGGCGGCGGCCAGGTAGTTCAGATCGAGGGTGTTCTTCGCGTGGAACTGGCAGCCGGCGATGCACTCGCCGCACATCACGCAGGTGGTGAAGTCGATCGCCAGCGGAGGCCGGAAGAGCCACCGCGTGCGCCCGAGCGATTGCGCGGCGTTCTGCATCGCCTCCACTTTCGGCAGCGGGGCCTGCACGTGGGCGGTCTGAATGAACGCGTCCGGAATCGGACGTACGCGCAGCGCGGCGGCGACGACGTCGTAGTACGTCTCGAGCTCCCGCCCGCCCAAGTACACCGCGGGCCATCCGTCGGCGTCGGGTCCGTGTCGGCCGGGCGGCGCGAACGCCGCCTCGGGCGCACGCAGGTGCACGTTGGCGTAGCCGAGCGAGCCGCCGCCATAGCCGGCCACCTGGACGGCGAGGGTGCCCTGGAGGTCCTTCACGTCCCAGAGCCCGTAGTCGAGAGCCCAGGCCCAGCGGGCGGTGTGGGGCAGGTGGTCGGGCCGGGTGGCGGGACGGGGGAAGTCGCCCCGGCCGTAGCGGCGACCGCGCTCGAGCACGCATACGTTCTTGCCGGCCTGCGTGAGACGGCAGGCGGCGACCGCTCCGCCGAAGCCAGTCCCGATGACGACGGCGTCGAACCGTGACCCGCTCGAGCCTACCGCGCCCTGCGCGTCTTCCGCGGACTGCATCGGATGCCAACCTCCGGTGGCTGGGAAGGGGTCGATTGGCGGTCAGTCAGCTGGCGCGCGGTGGCGCCAGAAAGGCCACCCGGCCAAGCCGGCAGATCCGAGCGTTCCGCTGCCCTCGTGACGGGCGCGCCCTATGCCCCGCGGGTCGCGGGCCGGCCTCTCAACTTCTTCAGCCGGAAGCCCAGCGCGATCGTGAGCACGCCGAAGAGGATCGCGAAGGCGCCGATCCACCACAGCACGGCCAGGACCCCGAGGCCCGGCCAGGCGAGCAACAGCCCGCCCAGCACGATCGAGGCAAGGCCGCTCAGCCCGAGCAGCCACTCGTGCTCGATCTCTTTCCGCAGGTGGACGGCGGCGATGATCTCGAAGATGCCGCGCACGATGGCCCAGGCCGCGACGAGATAGAGGAGAGCCACCGCGGTGAGACCGGGCCGCAGGAACGCGAAGGCGCCCGCGACGATGGCCGCGAGACCGGCCAGGAACACGCCCCACGGGAACGAATCGCGTCCTCGCGACATGAACGACCAGATGACGGCGAGGACGCCGTCGGCCAGCGCGTAGGCGCCCCAGAGCAGGATGAGCACGGCCAGGGTGATGCCCGGCCAGGCGAAGGCGGCGAGACCGAACAGGATCGCGCAGACGCCTCGTAGCACCACCGCCCACCAGTTGCGAGCCAGGGTCGCCAGCATGATGGTCTCCTTCGCGCGGAGTCACGTTCACTGCCGGTCCCGGAGGACTGCCGGCCCCTGAAGACGCCGGGGGCCCCGGAGGACCGAACGCCGGGCACGGCTACTCCCTACGCTTCCTGCCGCGCCTCGTCAAGGGCCGAGCGGGGGAGGCCTAGTTCGCCGGCAGGGGATGCACGCTGACGATGATCTTCTCGATGCGGTCGAGGGCGGGGTACGCGGCGATCACCCGCACGTGGAAGCCGCGGAGATCACGCCAGTCTCGGGCGTCTCGGGTGACCAGGTCGGGCGTCAGCGCGGTCGGCAGGTTCACCACCTCGAGCGCTTCCTCGTACGTCCGAGGCGCGAGCGCCGTGTCGTGGAAGTCGACCGTCGAGCCAGAAGTCCCGCGGCGAGCCTGGTCTGTGAGAGCACGCACGATGCCAGGGCCAGCGGGCCTCCCAGGGCTCGATCGGCGCGATGGAGCGGCCGCCGGCGGGGCAGCCCCGCCCCGACGGGGCAAGGCGGCCACACTCTCCGGCTGGCGTTGGCTCGCGTCGTCGGCTATGCCATGGTGAGCGAACGCTGGCCACGGAGGGAAGGCATGGACATGCTGGTGCGTGGACGATACGTCATCACGGACCCTGCCGCCGGTGACGCGGGCGTGCTCGATGACGCCGCGGTGCTGGTCTCGGGCTCCCGCATCGCCACGGTCGGCGGCTTCACCGCGCTGCGCCGGCGGCATCCACGCGCGCGGGTCGTGGGCAGCGGCCGGCAGCTGCTCATGCCGGGCCTGGTCGACGCCCACAGCCACGGCCGCGGGCTGAGCCCGATCCAGAAAGGCGTGCTCAACGACTACCTGGAGAACAACCTGCTCGACTGGGCCTTCATGGCCGTCTTCGACCCGGAGCTGACGGCGGGCCTGACCGCCTGGCGCCACATCCGGAGCGGCTGCACGACCGTCCACCACATGGGGTTCGACACGGAGGGTCCGCAGGCGCGCGGCCGGTGCGAGAAGGCCATCCGCACCTACCTGGGCGCCGGGATCCGCCTCGCCTTCGCGCCCGGCGTCCGCAACGTGGACAAGCTGGTGCTGGACGCCGCGGCGTTCCTCGACACCCTGCCGCCGGACCTCGCGGCCTTCGCCCGCCCGCTGGTGGCCGTCGACTCCAAGCGGATGGAGGAGGAGTACTTCGCGCTGTTCGCGCACCTGCACGGGCGCTACGCGTCCGAGGACACGCGCGTGCTGCTCTCCCCGAGCTGGGCCCAGGCGTGCACCGAGTCGTTCCTGCTCCGCGCCAGGGAGACGGCGGATCGGCTGGGCAAGGTGCCCATCCATATGCACTGCGTGCAGACGCCGATCCAGCGCGCGTTTTCGTTCCGGAAGTACGGCAAGAGCGCGGTCGCGTGGCTGGACGAGCTGGGCCTCGTGGACGAGAACCTCGCGCTCGGCCACGCCATCTGGGTGAGCGAGGACGACATCGACCGGCTCGCGAGCCGCCGGGCCTCGATCACGAGCCATCCCAGCTGCAATCTCGGCATGCGCAACGGGCTGGCTCCGATCTACGCGATGCACCGGCGCGGCGTCAACGTGGCGATGGGCCTGGACGACAAGACGATCAACGACGACGAGGATGCGGTGATGGAGCTGCGCATGCTGCACAAGCTCCACCGGGTTCCCGACTACGACCTGCGCACTCCGGCGCTCAGCGCCTACGACGTGCTGCGCATGGGCACCGTCAACGGAGCGCGGGCCCTGGGATTCGGCGGGCAGGTCGGCGCGCTTCAGCCGGGGATGAAGGCGGACATGATCCTCGTCGACCTCGATCGGGTCCTGCGCGACCCGTGGCTCGACGAGGACCTGCCCATCGCGGAGGCGTTCATCCACCGGGCGATGGGCCAGGACGTGCGCACCGCCATCGTCGGCGGGCGGGTGGTGATGGAGGACGGGCGGATGACGACGCTCGACGTCGACGCGCTCTATCGCGAGATCCGCAAGGCGGGCGCGCGGGGCATCCCGCCCCGGCAGCGCCGCCACGCCGAGATGCTCCAGCGTCTCAAGCCGCACTACCAGGCGTGGTACAACGCCTGGCTCGCGCCGGAGGACGGCGAGCCGTTCTACGTGCTGAACCGACGCCGGTGAGCCGCCCGAAGCGGAAGATGCACCTGGCGCAGTTCCTCTGCCACGGCCCGACCTATCACAGCCTGGCCATGTGGCGGCATCCCCGCACCGCGGAGGCCGGCTTCGACTGGGCGCGGCCGGAGCTGTACCAGCACATCGCGCGGGTGTGCGAGCGCGGCAAGTTCGACATGGTCTTCTTCGCCGACCTCAACTACATCTCCGACACGTATCGAGGGACGATGGACCCGGCGATCCGCCACGCGACCCAGGCGCCCGAGCACGACCCGATCCCGCTGCTGTCGTTCATGGCCGCGGTCACCACGCGCATCGGCCTCGGGGCGACGTTCTCGATCAGCCACGCGCACCCGTTCTACGCCGCGCGCCTGTGGGCGACGCTGGATCACCTGACGCGCGGTCGCGCCGCCTGGAACGTGGTGACGTCGCTGAACCACAACCAGTCCGCGAACTACGGCGAGGAGCGCCGGCCGACCGACGAGCGCTACGACCGCGCCCACGAGTTCATCGAGGTCTGCAGGAAGCTCTGGGAGAGCTGGGAGCCGGACGCGCTGGTGATGGACCGCGCGGCGGGCGTCTTCGCCGATCCGGCCAAGGTGCACCGCATCGAGCACGAGGGCCCCTTCTTCAAATCGCGCGGGCCGCTCAACGTGGTGCGCTCTCCCCAGGGCGGCCCGGCGATCCTGCAGGCCGGCACGTCGCCCAAGGGGCGGACGTTCGCGGCGCGGTACGCCGATGCCATCTTCGCGATCCAGCCGAACATCGCGGGCGCCCGGGCGTACTACGACGACATCAAGCGCGGCACGGTGAGCGAGGGCCGCGCGCCCGAGGCGTGCAAGATCCTCTTCGGCATCCAGCCGATCCTCGGCGCGACGGAAGACGAGGCGCGCGAGAAGCAGGCGCTGCACAACCGCCTCGTCCCGCTCGAGGGCGGCCTGGCGATCCTCTCGGGCCACCTCGACTTCGACCTGGCGACGCTGTCGCTCGACGAGGTGATGGCCCGGCGCACGGAGCCCCAGCTCCAGCGCATGCAGACCCGGTACCGCACCCTGACCGGCGAGCTCCTCACCCTGCGCGAGGTCGCGCAGCGCCACGGGCAGAGCGTGGGGCTGGTCCAGATGGTGGGGACCCCGTCGCAGGTGGCCGACCAGATGGAGGACTACTTCGACCAGGTGGGCGGCGACGGGTTCATGCTCTCGCCGATCTATTCACCCGGCGCGATCGAGGAGTTCGTGGATCTCGTGGTGCCCGAGCTGCAGCGGCGCGGCCGGTACCGGCAGGACTACGCGGGGACGACGCAGCGCGAGCATCTGATGCAGGAGGATTGAGCGGCTGGCACAGGAGATGCTGAACGGGAGGGATTCCAAACTTCAAGGAGGACGCACGCACATGATGGGACGATTGCTGGTACTGGGCATCACGGGGCTGGTGGCGTGGAAGTACCGCGATTCCATCCGGGAGTACGTGAACGGGAACGCGGGACCGGCCCGCGAAAAGGTGGATGGGCTGCTCGGGACGATACAACAGACGTCCGAGACGTTCCTCGACCAGGCGAAGAAGGAGCTGTCGTCTCGGATCGAGAGCGCTCGGGAGCGGGTCCGCGCGGGCGCGCAGGAGGCAAGCGGAGCAAGACCTACCGAGTAGTTATTACAGCGCGTCGACGTCCGTCGTCGGCCGGAGCGTGCGTGGCGTCTGTTAGCATCGGCTGGTGAGGCGGCTGCTCCATCCGTTCGTGCTGGCGGTGAACGTGACTCTCGCGCTCGGCTACGCGTACATCGCCACGCGGTTGACATCGACGGCCCCGGCCCGGGCGGCGCTGGCCGCGCCGTTCGTCATGGTATGGCTCCTGCCGGCCGTCTACTGGACCGGCGATCGGGACCGCCCGGGCCGGGGCCACGAGTGGGTGCAGGCCCTGAGCTACCTCTGCATGGGATGGCTCAGCTTTCTTCTCGTGTTCACGGTGGGGCGCGACGTGCTCCTCCTGGCGACGGCCGCGCTGCCGCCGCTGGCCGGGGTGTATACGCGCCTCGACGAGTCGGGCGCTCCGTGGGTAGCCGTGGCCGCGCTGGCCGCGGTCGCGGTCGGCGCGCTGGCCGCGCTCTGGGGCCCCCACATCCGTCACGTCGATATTCCCGTGGAGGGGCTGGCGCCGGATCTCGACGGGTTCCGGATCGTGCAGATCAGCGATCTGCACACCGGGCCGACGATGCGGCGGGCCTACGTCCAGCGGGTCGTGGACATGACGAGGAAGCTCGCGCCGGATCTCATCGCGCTGACCGGTGACATGGTGGACGGGCCGGTGCCGCGGCTGGCGTCCCGCGTCGAGCCGCTCGCGGCGCTGGCGTCCGGACAGCGGGCGTTCTTCGTGCTCGGCAACCACGACTACTACTCGGGGGCGGCGCCGTGGACGGCCCACTTCGAGGGGATGGGCTTTCGCGTGCTGCGCAACGGCCACGTCACCGTCGCCCGGGGCGCGGCACGCCTCCTGGTGGGCGGCGTCGTCGATTTCGCCGCGCGACTGTACGATCCGCAGGCGCGGCCGCGTCCGGACCTCGCGATCGACGGCAACGTGAGCGCCGCCTTCCGTCTGCTCCTGGCGCACAATCCGAAGATCGCGCCGCTGGCCGAGCAGGCCGGGTTCGACCTGCAGCTCTCGGGACACACGCACGCCGGCCAGTTCTTCCCGTGGACGTTCGTGATTCACTGGGTTCACGGCCCGCATGCGGCCGGCCTCTCCCGCCGCGGCCGCTTGTGGGTCTACGTCAGCGCCGGCACCGGGACGTGGGGTCCTCCCGTGCGCCTGGGCACGCGGCCGGAGCTCACCCTCCTGCGCCTCGTGGCCGCACCCTCACCCTGCCCCCACACCTGAGGGGCGAGGGACCCGCAATCTCCCTCTCCCTGCTGGGAGGGAGAGGGTCGGGGGCGGCCGTAAAACGACTCGCGCGCGCGGCCGGTCCCTCGTCGGTACTATGGACGCCGAGGCCGCGAGAGGCGTCAGTGCGACCGACGACGAACTTCGCCACGCTCGGGAACGATCGGATCGGGTACCAGGTCCTGGGGCAGGGGCCCGTCGACCTGGTCTTCCTCACCGGCATGTCCTCCCACCTCGACCTGCGGTGGGAAGAGCCGCTGAACGAGTACTTCCTGCACCGCCTGGCCTCGTTCAGCCGCCTGATCCTGTTCGACCGGCGCGGGACCGGCGTCTCGGACCCGGTGCCGTCCGACCATCTGCCCACGTGGGAAGAGTGGGCCGACGACATGCGGGTGGTCCTGGACGCGGTCGGCTCGGAGCGCGCGGCCATCATGGCGTGGCTCGACGGCGGGCCGATGGCCATGCTGTTCGCCGCCACCTATCCCGAGCGGACCGCGGCGCTCGTGCTCGCGCAGACCGCGGCGCGGTACGTGCGTACCGACGACTACCCCCACGGCTTCGCTCCCGAGGTGGGCGAGCAGCTTCTCCGGATGGTCGCGGAGCTGTGGGGCACGGAAGCATTCGTCTCGATCGCCGCACCGAGCCGCAGCGGCGATGAAGGGTTCCGGCAACGCTATGCGCGGTACTTGCGGGCCGCCGCGCGACCGCGTGAGGCGGCGGCCCAGACCCGCAACCTGCTCGCGGCCGACGTCCGACACGTGTTGCCGCTCATCCAGTGCCCGACGCTCGTTCTCAACCGGAGCGGATACCGGCTCGTGACGATGGATCACGCCCGCTATCTCGTCGAGCGGATTCCCGACGCGAGGCTCGTGGAGCTGCCGGGCGCGGACGGAGTCCTCGTGACCGAGCATGCGGGCGAGATCCTGGACCGGACCGAGGAGTTCCTGAGCCGCATCCCGGGCGGGTCGACGCCCGATCGCGTCCTCGCCACCGTGCTCTTCACGGACATCGTGAATTCGACCGACCGGGCCTCCTCCATGGGCGACCGCCGCTGGAAGGCCGTGCTCGAGACCCACGACGAGATCACGCGAGAGCAGGTGGCCCGGCACCAGGGGCGCTTCATCGAATCCACCGGCGACGGCATTCTCGCCACGTTCGATCGGCCCGGGCGCGCGATCCGTGCCGCCGGGGCGATCCAGGAATCGATCCGCGCGCTCGGCATCGAGGTCCGCGCCGGGCTGCACGCCGGCGAGATCGAGCTGCGCGAGGGCGGACATCGCGTGGGCGGCATCGCGGTCAACATCGCCGCCCGCGTCGCCGCTCTGGCCGCGGCGGGAGAGATCCTGGTGTCCAGCACCGTGAAGGACCTGGTGGCCGGCTCGGGCGTCGAGTTCACGGACCGAGGGCTCCACGCCCTCAAGGGCGTGCCGGACGCCTGGCGGCTCTTCGCCGTCGCGGGCACGCAGCGCGAGGGCCGCCGCGAACCGTGAACCGTGATGCACGCGGTTAAACTAGCGCGGTCCGTGATATACGGTGAGGGCATGCGCGTGCGGGACAGCATCCCCGACGAACCTTCCAGTCGGCGCCGTCTCTCCGCGTGGCTTCAGGAGAAGCTGTTCGAGCGCCGGATCGTGCTGGTCACCGGCCGCCTCGATGATCATCTCGCGGCCGAAGCAGTAGCGGCGGTCATGACCCTGGACGCCCTCGGCGCTGAGCCCATCGACCTCCACCTGGACAGCCCGGGCGGCACGCTCGAGGCCGCCTTCGTCCTCATCGACACGCTCGATCGTCTCCACGCGACGCTGCGCATACATTGCCGCGGACAGGTCGGTGGTCCCGCCGTAGGTGTCGCGGCGGCCGCCGACCACCGGTCGGCCGCCGCGCACACCCGGTTTCGGCTCTTCCAGCCGACGGCACACTTCTCGGGGACGCCCGACCAGATCGCCGAGCACAGTCGCCAGCAACAGGAGCTGCTCTGGAGGCTCCACGCTCGCCTCGCCCAGCGCACGGGCCGGCCCGCCGAGGAGGTCGCCGAGGACATGCGGCGCGGCCGCTATCTCGACGCCACGGAAGCACTCGACTACGGGCTCATCGACGAGATCAGCCCCTCCCGGTGACCCTCGGGTCATCCTCTCAACAGGAGGCAACGGCCATGTCTCGACAGCAGCTTCAGACGATCGTTCAAATGCTCAGGTCTCAGCCGGTGGTCAAGCCCGATGCGACCGTGCAAGAGGCGCGCGCGGGATTCGAACAGATCGCGAGCATGTTCCCGGTCGATGCCGACATCAAGCGCGAAGCCGTCGACGCGGGCGGGGTCAAGGCAGAATGGCTGAGCGCGCCGGATGCGGACGTGGGCCGGGCGGTGCTCTATCTCCACGGAGGCGGATACGTGATCGGCTCGATCAATACGCATCGCTCCCTCGCCGCGCTATCGCCTCGCTCCAGAGCACCCGCATCCCGCCGCGGTCGAGGACTCGGTCGCCGCCTACCGGTGGATGCTCACCCAGGGCTTGAAGCCGGCGCGAATCGCCGTGGCCGGCGACTCGGCGGGCGGCGGGCTGACCGTGGCGACGCTGGTCGCCATCCGCGATGCGAGGCTACCCCTTCCGGCGGCGGGCGCGTGCCTGTCGCCGTGGGTGGACCTCGAAGGGATCGGCGGGTCGATGACGACAAAAGCGGACGTCGATCCCATCGTGCAGAAGGCCGGGATCGAGCAGATGGCGGCGGCCTATCTGGGGGGCAAGGACCCCCGCACGCCGCTGGCCGCGCCGCTCTACGCCGATCTCACCGGGCTGCCGCCGCTTCTCATTCAAGTCGGCACGGCCGAGACGCTGCTCGACGACGCCTCCCGTCTGGCCGAGCGTGCCCGGAAGGCCGGGGTGGCGGTGAGCTACGAGCCGTCCGAGGACATGATCCACGTGTGGCACCTGTTTGCGTCCATGCTCGATGAGGGCCAGCAGGCGATCGACCGCATCGGAGAATTCGTGCGGAAGCACGCGGCGTGACGGCGCGGCGGCGGAGCGCTGACACGGAAGTCAGTGAGGTATGCTGGCGTCCCGGCGCTACCCTTCCCGTCTGATCCGAAGGTGTCGCTGCACAGACACGGCAGGGCCTTCAAACGTGGCCGATGGGACTCCCAGGGCGGACTGTAGCCGGCTGAGGTCTCGGATCCCCGGCCGTCCTCCGTACCGCTCGATCTGGTCTGCGTGCAGTGCGATCGCTTCATCGAGCGTCAGGAAGACAACCTTCACGAATCCGCGAGCTGCCTGAAGACGCCTCCGTACTGACGGTGCGCCTCGGCAACGATGCGCTTCCGACGAGCCGTCCTCCGGCGGTCGCGCACCGGGGATATCACGATCAATCGCCATCGGTGGACACTTCAAGCGGCGTGTCCGCGTCGATGCGGACCCGGTCCAGAAGACGTTTGTCTAGCACGAGTGCGAGGCTGTTCCCGGTCTTCGTCAGCTTCTTGAGCATATTGGAGGGAGTCTCCGTACGGACACGGGAGCATGTCTGTACGTACGAGCTCACGTGGGCCGATGCCGCCCCGGCTGAGATGGCGTCGCGGGTGATGGGGCCGGTTCTGCCCTGAGCTCGCCAGCCCGCCTGTGGCGATAGCCTTCTTCGCGGCCGACGTCGGGATGGGTGCTCGAGCGTCGTGTAGTTCTTACACGCATTCGCTTGATGTGGTGATGGGCTGACACTCACCCGCTCGCGGCGGTCGGCAAATGTCGATGTCTCGTGCGCGACTGCGGCATCTTTTCCATGGCACGAGCGTTGCCCCAGCAGCAATCCCGAACGAGCGAGTGATCAAAGGAGGATCACACATGGCCGACGGGAATTGGGGCAATCCCTGGAAGCTCACCACGATCGGGCTGGCGGTGGTGGTTGTCACTGCCCTCGTAACGGAGATCGTCGTCGCACACCGTTTCGGAGCTCGAGAAGATCGTGACGTGGTGGCAGTCGCGACGCCGCCGTCACGGGTTGCGACTGCTCCGGCGCCACAGCCGGCGGTCGCCCGGACGCCTCAGCCGGTCTCCTCGACCCCACCGCGGGCCAGCGTCGAGGCCTGTCATCAGCAGGCCGAGCAGGCCAGCCAGCGCGACAAGACGGTGGAGATCGTCAAGGACGGCGCCATCGGGGCGATCGGCGGCGCGGCGG
The DNA here is from genome assembly GCA_035315345.1 of Candidatus Methylomirabilota bacterium. Lineage (NCBI taxonomy): Bacteria > Methylomirabilota (SeqCode) > Candidatus Methylomirabilota bacterium. The sequence continues at coordinate 50,331 of DATFYA010000082.1, read as the reverse complement.
TCGGAGCCGCCGGCGGGGCCATCGCGGACGGCGGGCGCGGCGCGGGCAAGGGAGCGGCGATCGGCGGCATCGTGGGCGCGGGGGTCGGGTCGCTGTACGGCCTGAACGAGAACCAGAAGCAAGACCAGCGCTATCGCGACGCGTATGCCAGGTGCATGCACGCACGCGGGCATGCCGGGTAGATGAACGGCGGGCGGGCATCCGCTCCGCAGGAGGTGTAAATGAAACGGATCCTGGCATTCGCGGGAGGGATCGGGCTCGTCCTGTCGGCGGGCGTGTCCCAGGCGCATGCGGACTCCACCGCGCAGGACGTCGCGTATGGGACCGGGAGCGTCTTCTCGACGCTGCTGTATGCGCCGGTGAAGGGCAGCTTCTGCATCCTCGGCGGTATCACCAGCGGATTCACGCTGCCGTTCGGCGGAACCGCGACGGCCGGGAAGGTCGCGACGACGGCGTGTGGCGGGACGTGGGCCATTACTCCAAACGCGCTGAAGGGCAAGGAGCGCGTCCGCTTCGTCGGCGGCCAGTAGCGTCTCTGGCGTGTTCTCTGCCTCCTGGCGAGGCGGCGCCATGCTGGACGGTGTCCAGGCGCGCTCGGATGCATCGCAGCCATCCGCCATTCACTGCTCTTGCCGGTCGATCCAATCCGCACCAAGCTGATAGCCTTTCTCGTCGGATGTTTCCTCGGTGTCGAACAGCCAATCGGAAGGTGTCCTGAGATTCTTGATCTGAACGCAGCCTTCGGTCTGCCTGGAGACGATGACTATTGGGCGCCACTTTTGGTCGAAGGGGTAGGAACTCACTTCTATTTGCGCGCCTTTGTATTCGCGCTGCACCGTCTATACCCCTGCGTCCGCCGATAGTTCTTCTTTCAGCGGCAGAGAGCTGTTCAGCCAGAGGCTCGGCTGAGTCCGCTCAGCCGACGGGGGCCGCGTATCGGCTCTTGGATGCCCTTTGCAAGAAGGCGCCAACGGGCAGCGAGCAACTCGCGCCTATGCGCGGCCGAGCGGGAGGCGGATCCCCAAGAGTCGGCCCATGCGTCATCGAGGCTCCCGGTACGCGGGGAAGTAGGCGCCGCTCGGTTCGCGCCCGGTCTCACGGCACCAGCGCTCCACGAGTTCTGCGTAGGCCCTAGGCTCGGCGACGACACGCCACGAGTGAAAGCGGCCGCGTGTGCTCGCAAATCCCGCCTTGAAATGAAACACCGACTCATGTCTAGAGCCGACGCCCCCGCCGAGATGCATGACGGTGCAGCCACGCTCTTTGAACCACGTGCGGGCGAAATGGAACAGCAACTTCATGGGCGCTACCGAAAGGAACTCGTCGCAGGTACCACCGAGATGGTACTGAACGATCCCGGACCATTGGGTGAACAGCGCGGCCGCCGCAACTCTGCCTTCGTGTTCGACGACGAAGAGGTGCAGGCGCTCGCCGAGCGCTGCCCTCAAATCCGTGAAGTACTGATCAGGGAAGAAGTAGTAGTCCGCCGCATCTACCCGCGTCATGGTTTCACGGTATGCAGTCAGAAACCCGACTCGGTGCGCCCACGTCTCGTCCACGAGTGCGACGAATCCGGACGTCAGCGCGCGGCGGATCGACCGACGATGGTTCTGTCTCGTATCGCGCCAGAGCTCATCCAAGGTCTTCCTAAGATCCACGTATACGGTTTCGCCTCCACACACGACCTCTCCTTGATCTTCGAACCACTTGAGCTCGGTCGTTAGCAGAGGGTGTAGACGAACGAATGCTGAGATCACCCGTGCGCGCCGCAGACCCTCAATGAATGCAGAGAGTGCCTCATGCTCCAGCTCGGTACCCTCCGGTGAGGACCAGAGCGGGGATGGATAGCCGTAGGGAGACGTAGCGTCGAACAGCGATGCCCCGATCTCACGCCGGATCAAAGGAATCAGGAGACGGCCTCGACGACCGTGGATCACAAAGGCGCCCGCCGTGCCGCCTTCCGCGCCCGCGGCCAGCCGCGCATACGCTGGCAGGTGATAGAAGTCATGCGGTACCGCGTCGACAATGTCGAGCCATTCCTTCGATTCCGGCGGAATCCATTCACAACGCACGGCCGTGCCTACGTCCTCTCGGGAGCGGCAACCCAACCGCCTCCAGCTCGTTGCGACTGCGGGTCGCGATCGCGACCGCCGCTCGCCGCGGTGCGGAACTGGGGATATCGCGCGAGGGTAGGCACGGGCTCAGCGTGTCGTCGCGCACGACCTGGATGCGTCTCCTTGTGTCCTGCCGCGCTTTAACTGTGTTGTGGGGTCCGGCGTTCAAATGCTCCGGCGCGATTGTCCGATCGTCAATTAGACCAAGGTTCGTGCCCAGTCGACCCTGTGGTCTCGTGATTACGACTTGAGTCGTACGACCCGATTTCGATTGATTTCGTCCGGCGTCTTGGTATGTAGAGAGACGAAGCAGCTGCTATTCATTGTGGTGTGAACATGAATACTTCCCGACAAGAACGGTAGCCATGAAGACCTTGCTCATCGTGGGAGCCGGGGGACTGGGGAGCGAGGTCGTGGATATGGTTCGCGGGTCCATGCCGGAGTGCTACGCGGACATCGGATTCGTCGATGATGCGGTACCGGCCAATCGGCTCGTCCACGGAGTCAGAGTCATCGGAGATCGATCCGTCCTCCGTGACGTGAGGCCCGGATCGGTGGATTTCTGCATCGCGGTTGGTGATCCCCGTGCGCGCCGCGCCCTGACCGAGGTTGCCGAAGGATACGGCCAGCATGTCATCAGCGTGATCGATGAAACGGCGTTGCTTCGTCCGTCGGCGACGGTAGGGGAAGGTGTGATCATCGGCGCCAGGGCCGTCGTGAGTAGCAATGCCTCGATCGGTGCTCATACCGCGATCAATATCGGCGCGGTGATCGGGCACGCGGTGTCCATCGGCCCGTATGCCGTCATTGGTGCCGGCGCGCTCATTTCCGGCGGGGCCCGGGTTGGAGAAGGAGCATTGGTTGGAGCGGGGGCTTCAATTCTTCTCGGCAAAACGGTCGGGAGCTGGGCCACGGTGGCGATGGGGGCGGCAGTCTTCACGGAGGTCTCGGCGGGAACGACGGTGCTGGGTAATCCGGCGCGCGTGTTCATGCCGGCACGCCGTGACCGGGGAAACCCGCGCGCGCCAGACAACCTGGTGGAACGATAGCCGTTCCCTCTCTGTATAGCGCGCATGAGGCCTTCTGCCGCGAGGTATACGCCGGTCAGTCTCCGCGAGATCTACATCAGGTCTGGCGGCTCCGCTCTCCGGCCAGGGCCGTACTCCACCCATGTCTTGGTCGGGCCGGGTCCCACCGGGCCCACAAGGAGACTGGGATGACGATGTCTCAATCACCAGAGCGATCCGTCGAGGTATTCGCGACTTGTCCGCCATCCAGCGCGGTAAGCCGGGAAGCCTACGTCGAGCGGGTTACCGACGTCGCGCGCTGGAGCGAGCAGCACGGGTGCAAAGGCATTCTCGTGTATACGGACAATTCGCTCGTCGACCCCTGGCTTATCACCCACATCATCATCCAGCACACGAAGGCGTTGTGTCCGCTCGTGGCTGTCCAGCCCACCTACATGCATCCCTACACGGTCGCCAAGATGATCGCCTCCCTCGGCTACCTCTATGGACGACGGGTGTATCTCAATATGGTCGCCGGGGGCTTCAAGAACGACCTGGCGGCGCTCAACGACACGACACCTCATGACAAGCGATACGAGCGATTGAGGGAATACACGGGCATCATTCAACAACTTCTCGCGGATGCGTCTCCACTGACCTACTCGGGCGAATTCTACAGAGTGGAGAGGCTCAAGCTGACGCCTTCTCTGCCCCGGGATCTCGTCCCGGGCGTTTTCGTCTCCGGCTCTTCGGAGGCCGGGTTGGCGGCCGTCAAAGCGCTCGGCGCTGTTTCGGTCGAATATCCGAAGCCGGCCGGGGAATACGGAGGGGATCCGCCGGGCGCCGACGTCGAGCGTGGGATGCGCATCGGGATCATTGCCCGTGAGGATGAGGAGGAAGCGTGGAGTGTCGCCCGGGCACGCTTTCCCGAAGATCGAAAAGGCCAGCTCACGCATCAGCTGGCGATGAAGGTCTCGGACTCCGTCTGGCACAAGCAGCTGACGCAGTTGGGCGAGCAATCCGGGACCAATCCCTACTGGCTGATCCCCTTTCAGCACTACAAGACCTTCTGTCCGTATCTCGTGGGCAGCTATCGGTGCGTTGGCGAGGAGCTTGCGCGATACGTGAAGCTCGGGTACGGCACATTCATCCTGGATGTCCCGGCCGATGAATCGGAGCTGCGCCACACCAATATTGCGTTCCGACTTGCCCTGCAAACTGAGGTGACACCCCGATGAAGGATGCCCCCACCCTCTCTCCACCGAGATGACCGCGATGCCGCTGGTCCGCACCTCTCTCGCCTCCGCCCCGCGGGCAACGCAATGACCAGGCTCTTGCACCAATCGGTCAGCGAACAGGCAGAGAAACGCGGGGAGGCCGTCGCCGTGGCAATGAACGAGAAACGGTTGACGTATGGCGAGCTGGAGCAATCCAGCACTCGGCTGGGGAGACTCCTCCGGGACGCCGGATGTAAGAAGGGCGATCGGGTGTGCTTCTTGCTGCCCAAGTCGCCTGTCGCGGTCGAGACCATCCTGGGAATCCTGAAGGCCGATTGCGTCTACGTCCCCCTCGACCCGTCGAGCCCCGCTCCCCGGCTGGCAGGAATGATTGCCAGCTGCGAGCCCCGATGCCTCCTGGCCACCGGGCCGACCGCTCCCCTGCTGGAAGACGTGTGCGGAATCCTCGACCACGCCACGGGGGCGTTACCGTCCATTGGATGGATGGACCCTACGGGGGGCCGCCCGAAGTCTCCCGTTCGCGCGGCATTCTCGGTCTCCGATCTCGCCGGATACTCGACGGAGCCTCTACACTACCGGAGCACCGCGGGTGACCCGGCGTACATCTTGTTCACATCAGGTTCTACCGGGATTCCGAAGGGGGTCGTGATTACTCACTCCAACGTATTCCATTTCGTCCAATGGGCCACCAGGCACTTCGGCATCGGTCCCTCGGACAGGCTATCGGGCCATTCCCCATTCCACTTCGACCTGTCTGTCTTCGATCTCTTCGGCACCTTTGCGTCCGGAGCCCAGCTCCACCTCGTTCCCCCCGAGCTGAACCTGCTCCCGAGCAAGCTGATGGACTTCATGCGTCGTGCTGAGCTCACCCAATGGTTCTCGGTCCCCTCCTTGCTCGCCTATGTAAGCAAGTTCGATGTCCTCGACTTCAACGACCTCCCCACCCTGAAGCGGCTGCTCTGGTGCGGGGAGGTCTTTCCGACACCCGCGTTGATCTATTGGATGAAGCGCCTCCCGCACGTCACCTTCACGAATCTGTACGGCCCCACCGAGGCGACCGTTGCGAGCAGTTTCTACACGGTGCCCGAATGCCCGCACGAGCCGACCCGCGAGATCCCGATCGGGACTCCGTGCGACGGGGAAGGGCTGCTCGTGCTCAATGAAGCGTTGCAGCCGGTGGCCAACGGCGAGGAGGGCGATCTCTATATCCGTGGCGTCGGATTGAGCCCGGGCTACTGGAGGGATCCGGACAAGACACGATCCGTCTTTCTGCCCGACCCGGCTCGCGGCGACCCATCCGATCGCATTTACAAGACCGGCGATCGGGCTCGGATCGGTGAAGCCGGTCTGGTGTATTTCCGCGGGAGGACCGATTTCCAGATCAAGAGCCGTGGACATCGGATCGAACTCGGTGAGATCGAAGTCGCCCTGGCCACCGTGGAAGGCGTGAGGGAATCGGCGGTCGTCGCGATCCCGACCGAAGGCTTCGAAGGGGCAGTCATTTGCTGTGCCTACGTACCGGCATCGAGCGCCCAGGTGACTCCTAGCTCCTTGCGCAAAGACCTGGGGAAGGCTCTGCCCCAATACATGCTGCCATCTCGGTGGACAGCCATGGACGCACTGCCCAGGAATACCAGCGGCAAGATCGACCGGCGCCGACTGATGGAGGGCTTCCGACTTGAGCCCGATCAGGCCCATTGACGGCCGGGCGTTGCTCGAGCACCTTGGACCGCTTTGGGCCGCTGAGCAGGTTCGGGGGGGAGACGGTGCGCAATGAACTCCGTAATCGAGACCTACTCGAGATTCGCCGGCGAATACGACGCCCCCGAGAACCTAGGTTCCTGCTGGGGATGTGTCGGGCGACACTCCTTGGGTCTGGTGACACTCGCGGCCAAGCACAAGGTTGTTGTTGACGTCGGATGCGGGGTAGGCAGGGAGTTGGCGCAGTTCGCATCACGTCACTCGGCCGACGTACAGTTCATCGGGGTGGAGCCGGCTGCGAATATGCGCAAAATAGCGACGGAGCGGACCGCCAGGCACTCCAATGTGCAGGTCCTCGAGGGAAGCTTTGAAAACCTGCCACTGGCGAGCCGTTCGGTTGACTACCTGTATAGCATCCTGGCCTTTCACTGGACCACTGACCTGGATAAATCAGTCGCTGAGCTCGCACGGGTGCTGAAGCCCACCGGGGAGATGGACCTGACGTTCATCGGGCGGCAGAACGGGCGGGAGTTCATTCGGACGACGACGCCGGTGTTTTTCAAGTATATGACGCCAGCCATGATGGTCAAGGCGGCCTCGTTGCGCAAACAACTGACACTCGATCAGGCCGTGACCCTTTTCGGCAAGGCGTTTGAACCGCACAAGCTCAGCGTGACCGAGAGCTATCTCACCTACTTCGATACTCTAGACGGGCACTGGAGCTGGTGGGTTCGAATCGAAGGGCAGTTGGTGGACATCCCCCAGGCGGTGAGAGCGGAATGTGACCGGGCGGTGCGAGCGGCAATCGCCACGCTGGCGACAGAGGCGGGCATACCCTACACCGTCCATTTACTACACGCGAGATTGCGAAATGCCTGAATACACGGGACTCAAAGCGGAACTAGTCATGACACGGCTGCACCTTCAGACCAACCACGAGTCGGTGTGATGCAGGACGCTCTCACTCTACATCAGCGCATTACCAGACTGTTCGTGGAACATCTCAACGTGGACATCGCGTCCTTCGACACCGATCTGCTGAACACCGGCATCTTGGACTCGCTTCAATTCGTGGAGCTGCTGCTACGTCTGGAAAACGAGTTCGGGCTCACCGTCTCGCTGGATGACCTCGAAATCGACTTCTTCCGCTCCATCGACACCATCGCCGCATTCGTCGCCAATCGCGAGCGACCGACTGGTTGATCCCGCTTCTCGTGGCCGCGCTTGCTGGCTCGACCTGCGGGGCCGCCTGGGTACTCGTGGTCAGCACCGTCATCGACGTGGCAAGACCCGGCACGGTGACCATCCCACTCGCGCTGAGCGTCTGGGCCGCGACAAGCTTGGCCGTGGCCTCTGCCTCAGCCTCACGAGGCCTCGCACCCTGAGACAGGTCTGGGGCCAGGCCGCCGTGGCCGTTGGCCTCTGCGTCCTCGCCCTGCCGATTGCGGCTGCCATCTCCTTGATTGTGGCAGGGGCAAAGTGGCCACCCGTCGACCCAATCAGTATCGAGCTGAGCGGGGACGTCCTGGGGGTGCGGCTGGCCGGGACCGCGGCGACCGTCCGCCTGGCCGTGGCCAGCTTCCTCCTGGGGCTTCTCCTCGTCTCGGTCGGGGATCGCATCCGGCGCCGCGCTCGCGCCGGAGTCAAGCTCACGGTGTCCAGGACATGATGCAAGCCGGTGTCCCTCCGGTTCACACTGCGTCCCCATCCAGATAGATTCGGTGCCATAGCTCGAAGTTCAGGAGCAGCCAGAGGTGGCCGCCCCACACACCCCGGCCATTGACATGCTCGCCCCAAAGGCGCTCCACCGTGGCCATGTTGAAATAGCCTCGTCGGCGCGTACGGGCATCGAGCAATACCTCGAAGGCAAACGACTTGAGATCTCCACGGAGCCACGGGCCGGTCGGAACCGCAAAGCCTTGCTTGGGTTTCCGCAGAACGGAAGAGGGAAGGAGACGGTTGAGGGCCCGCTTCAGGATCAGCTTGGTCGATCTGCCGCGAATCTTGAACCGACTCGGGATCTGGAAGGCGAGCTCCACCAGGCGGTGGTCGAGGAAGGGCAGCCGTGCTTCCAGGCTGCAGGCCATCGTGGCCTTGTCGGTCTTCTCCAGGTAGGCATCGACCAGCAACGTCTTGAGATCCACGTACATCAGGCGATTGAGATGATCTGCGGAGGTCGTCCCGTTGAGGCCCCAATAGTAGCCGGGGTACGGCCAACCCGGGTCGTAGCCGGCCACGGCCGCGGAGACCTCGGGCTGAAGCAACTCCGTCCGGAGCTCAGGAGTGAAGTGGACGAGCCAGGCCGCGTAGCGGTCGGCCGCGTCCGGGATGGACAGGATCTGTCCCATTCGACCGAGGCTCCGGAGCCTACGAACGCGATCGGAGAGCGCCGGCACGACGGCTCGCGTCAGGATGCCGGGCATCCGCGAGTAGAAAGGCGCGATCTGGTCCACTGCGTAGCGAACGTAACCTCCGAACAATTCGTCCCCGCCATCGCCGGTGAGAACAACCTTGACTTGCTCCCGGGCGAAACGGCTCAGAAGGTAGACGGGGATACTTGCGGGGTCGCCGAAAGGCTCGTCGTAGTGGTACACGAGCGTGCGCAGGGTCTGCACGAGGTCCAGCTGGGCGACATGGAGTTCGTGGTGTTCCGTACCCAGCTGCTCGGCAACTCTGCGCGCGTCGGCAAGTTCGCTGTACTTGCCTCCGATGTTGAAGCCGAGGGAGAACGTCTTCACGGTGCCCGTCGCGTGACGTTTCATCAGGGCGACGATCCCGCTGGAGTCGATGCCACCGCTCAGGAAAGCTCCCACGGGCACGTCGGCGATCAGCCGCCGCCGCACCGCGTCGTCCAGAAGTGAGAGTAGGCGCTCGCCGGCGTCCTCTTCCGTGAGGGCCGCCCCGCCTGAATATTGAGGCTCCGCTCCGACATCCCAGTATTCGACCGTCCGGAACCGAACCGAACCGGGCTCGGTGATGAGGTAGTGGCCCGGCAGAAGCTTGAACACATCCTTGTAGATGGTTTCAGGCGCGACGGCATGTGCGTAGGCCAGGAAATTCGCCAAGCCGCGTAGATTCAGCTGCCGCGGCACGGTGGGATCGGCCAAGATGGACTTGATCTCGGAAGCGAAGATGAGGCGGGTTCCGTCGCGATAGTAGTACAAGGGCTTCTCGCCCATTCGGTCGCGGGCTACAAAGACCACCCGCCGTCGCCCGTCCCAGATGGCGAAGGCAAACATGCCGTTGAAGCGGTGAAGGCAATCCGGCCCCCATTGCTCATAGGCATGGAGAACGACTTCGGTATCACTGCGAGTGCGGAAGCGGTGTCCGCGCGCTTCGAGCTCAGGACGCAAATCGAGGAAGTTGTACAGCTCACCGTTGTACACGATGCAGATCGTTCGGTCTTCATTCCAGATAGGCTGCTGACCACCCGCCAGGTCGATGATGCTCAGCCGTCGCATGCCGAGAAAAACGGTCCCGTCTTGCCAGAATCCCTCTTCGTCGGGGCCGCGGTGATTGAGCCTGGCCAGCGCAGCTCGGCAGACATCGGTGGGAACTTCGGCGGTCACATACCCCAGAATGCCGCACATGGCTACCTACCTCGGGCCTGCAACCAGCGGGTGGTTTCCGCTCGAAGGTGCTGATAGAACGAAGTGCGACGGGGGCCAAGGGCTTTGTCGCTGTATTCGCCGGCCTTGGCGAGGTTGCGGGCTGACATGCGTGCCATACGCTCGGGGTCCGTCACGACCTCGCGAATCTTCCGGGCGAGGGCGTTCACATTCCCGGGTAGGACCATGTCCTCCGGCAACAGAAGCTCCGGGATGCCGCCCACGGTGGACCCGATGCAGGGGAGCGCGCGGGCCATCGCCTCGAGCATGGCGCGCGGCAAGCCTTCCTGGCGGGAAGGCAGGACGAACACGTCGGCCTGGTCTAACTGCTTGCGCACGGTGTCACCCGCGGTGACCTGACCCCGGAAACAGACACGATCAGCCAGTCCGAGCGTTCTGGCCCGCGTCTCCAGCTCGGGCCGGTATGTACCGTCCCCGATGACGGTCAACCCGAGGTCGAGGCCCTGGCTCACACAGGCCGCCATGGCCTCCACGACCACGTCGGGAGCCTTGTAGAGCTGGGCAAGAGTGCCCACGAAGATCAATGTCGCCCTGGAGGCGTGGACACTCGGCCGGCGAGGGCCAGAGATGAAGGCCGATCCGGGCAGGTCGACGCTGGAGAAGTAAGTGGAAAACGCTCGTGGCGCCGGCTTGTAACGGCGCTGAAGCGCATGCTCGGTAACATAGGCCGCCGCGCAGGCTCGTGCGCATTGCTTGCGAAGCCGTCGCGGAAACCACCACCGGAAGAGGGGGCGCAACGGATGGCGGACCGATCCTGGCGCAAACATGTCATACGGGTCCGCGACGACCTCGACGCCGTAAGGTCTGTTCTTTGGCAAGTGACGCCAGACCTCAAAGCCTATGTGACACGGAATGCGCAGCTGAACCGCCTCTGCATCGGCGAGGGCGGCGCGGATCGTCGTCGTGATCCGCGCGAAGTCGGTCACAAATTCCCAAGGTCCCACGGAGTCGGGTAATGGAACTGCCTTGATTCGTTGGCCGGTGACGCGCTTCCACCCCTCTGGCGGCACGGGCTGTGGATGGGCGCGCACCAGCAGGCAAACCTCGTCGAACACTTCGAGGTAGCGCGTCCAGAAGACGTAGTCCAGGGAGGCGGTCGGGGTCCATAGAGCGCCGTCGCGGGTGATCGTGAAGTGGGCGCTGGCGGTCACGAGAACGCGCATAGGGCGTCCTGAGTTCTCCTCTACGCTGCGTAGATCGGCTCGATGGCCTTCCCGGGAAGGGTCCCGTCCCTCCGTCGCCCGTGGGCATCCCGCCTCCGCGGTCTTCGTCTCTCGGGAAGGGGCGCGGACGTCGAAGCGGCCCTCTCGTAGAGGGTCAATCCCTTGAAGCTTTCGAGGATCAGCGGAGAGCCGACTGTCTGCCCCCGCGAGTTCTTGTACGTGGGGCCCGGTGGGAGCGCGATGGAGACGGGGCGGTCCGAGATATTGACGTAGGCAATGGCCCGCTCGAAGCTCCGACGGAATACCGAGGGTGAGATCTCCGTCGCGGCCTCAACGGGTTGGCCCATGACCAGATCCATCTCCGGATACTTTCTCGGCTGCCACATTGCTTGGGGGTCTTTGATCACTCTGGAAAAGAACTGCCGATCGCCTTCTCGCATCAGGCCAAAGAACGCCCAGGCGTAGTCGACTTCAGTCTGGGTCGGCTCAATGCCGTCCCCCAGCCCAAGGTTCGGGAAGAACACCTTGTCGTTGGCCGCGAGCCAGCTCGCCAACTGCATCGTCACGAGCAGCGCTGCTCGTTTCTCATCGTTGGGCCGGCTGCCCCAGTAGGCATGATCGTTCGTCAGATACTCACTGTAATAACCGTCGGCATGAGCGTAGATTCGCCGAAACACCGCCATTTGATGGGCGACGGTCCTGTAGGTGAGCGGGCCGCTGCTGATGACTATTCGCTTGTTGGGCCAGGCGGCTTTGAACCTGTCGAGCATGTGGATCCACGCGGTCTGCACTCCCTCGTCGGTGGTGTAGCGAGCACAGACCGCATCGCCCGCGGCGCAATTGATCGACCGGGCGTAAAAATGGCCATTGTCGTGCACATGCCAGGTGACCGCACTCGGATCTCGGTCCGTGGAGTCGAGGTACTGATTCGGGAGCCACGAACCAAGAACCCAATCGAGATATTCATCGTTGGCAAAATCCACCATCACGCCACCACCGAAGAGATACGCCGGGTTCCCGTTCCGATCCCGGATGACCCATTCGGGGCGGTTTCGAATGACGTAGTCAAAATCCGGATGGTCGCCCGGCGTTCCGGCTTCGATCGTCGTCATGTTGAGATGCTTGAAATAGTACCCGGCGGGATTCAGGCGCCGAATATCTGTGCCCGACTTGATCCACATCCGGTAGGTGTTCGGATGGTGCATTGCCGCCTCAAACGACTGGACGAACTGCTGCGGTGTCATTGCTCCCGGCCGGCCCGTGAAATTGGGCCAGGCAAAGCCGAATCGACCACCCGGCTGGAGTTGTACAGCCTGGCCGGGTGCGTCGGCTTCGGCGAGCAGGACCAAGCCGAGACCCAGAAGCAGTGCCGAGCCCATCCTGAGCCGGTTGCGCAAGTCTCTAGCTCCGCCCACTCTCGTGGGTGAGTACACCGATGCGCGGCCGCGAAGCTTGCGATGAGCTGTCCGCGGGCGGCGGAGCGAGAATGTCGGTGTAGAGTGCGTCAGTCCGCGCAAACATCTTGTCGAGGGTGAAGTCGGCGAGGGCTCGGCGCTGCCCAGCTTGACCCAAACTCCTCCGGAGCTCCGCATCGGTCATCTTGGCCAGCGCCGCGGCAAAGGCCTGAGGATCGCCCGGGGGAACGAGCAGGCCGGTATCGCCATCGGCGACCACTTCGGGGATCGCTCCGGCACGCGTGGCGACAACAGGCCGTCCCGAGGCCATCGCCTCGATGAGCACCAGCCCAAAGCCCTCGTACACCGAGCTGATCGCGAACACATCAAAGGCGCGCATCACGCCCCGCATGTCTTCGTGGAACCCGGCCCATACGACGCGCTCGCCGACACCCAGGTCACGCGCCCGCCGGCGAAGCTCGGCCTCGAGCGGACCGGCCCCCACGATTGCCAGCCAGGCATCGACGCCGGCGTGACGGCGGAACCGCGAGAACGCCTGGAGCAACGTATCGATCGACTTTTGTGGCACCAACCGGCCGGCGAAGCCGACAACGAGGGCTCCATCAGCTATCCCCCATTGGCGGCGCAGCGAGGCACCCGACGCGTCTGGTGCCTCAACGAACGGCCGCGCGTCGATGCCGTAGTAGATGGTGTGCATCTTCAGCGGATCGAGCCCGAGCGCGGGGCCGGTCATGTAGCGGTTCACCGCCTGGGAAATCGCAATTATCCTCGCCGCCCGCCGTCCGACCCAGCGGCCCATCGGTCGCTCGCCGAGCCCGACGTAGAATCGCTCGTCATTGTGCTTGGTGATGAGCAAGGGTAGCCGGCGTGCGCTGGTTCCCACGAGGGCGAGCCTCGAATACAGCTCGCCCGGTGGCATGTGCGCGTGCACAAGATCCGGCTGAAACTCCGCGGTCAAGCGCCGGAGGCGGACCAACGGCCTCAAATCGCCATAGAACCGCAGCGCCAGGTCATGCGTTCGCACGCCCATGTCTCGGTGGGGGCCCCGCAAGTAGGCGACCGCCACGTTCATGCCCACGGAGCGCTGGTGCTGAACGAGATCGAATAAATGATTCTGGGCACCACCGCGAGAGACCGCGGTGCTGACGTGCAGGATGCGCCAGTTCATACGCCAAGTCTTTCCTGTGTGAGCGATGATCCCGCCGCATCGGACAGCCCCTTCTCGCTCAGGAGGCGGGCATACTCGGCTTTGACCTTTGCGAACACCGCGCGCTCATCGAAGCGGTCCAGGGCCAGCCCGCGAGCCTGGCCGCCCATCGCACGCGCCCGGGCGGCGTTGCCGACGATGTCGAGGACCGCCTGGGCCAGGGCTCGCACGTCGCCCAATGGCACCAGCAGCCCGGTACGGCCATGCACGACCGCCTCACGGTTGCCCTTGACATGTGTGGCGACGGATGGCACACCCATGGCCGCCGCCTCCATGATCACCCGCGGGATGCCCTCGAACAGCGAGGGCAGAACCAGCACGTCCATGCTCCGATAGAGGGCAGGGAGCTCCGCATTGGGCCGCTGCCCGAGAAAAAGACACGCGGCCGAAATGCCGTATTCGGCGGCCGCGGCGGGCTCAACGGCGTCGGGCTTGCCATGATCGGGGTTGCCGATAATCAGGAAGCGCGCGGCCGGATATCCCTCGAGGACCCGGCGGGCCATCTTGAGGAAATCCGTGAATCCCTTGCGCTTCGCGGCCAGCCGGCCCACGAACCCGACGACCGGTGCTCCGCGCGGGACACCTAGCCTCTCGCGCAGGTCGGCCGTCGCGGTCGGGCTCACCCTGGCCGGGTCGAACTCGGCGAGGTCGATACCGTTGCCCAGGTAACGAATGCGCCGCGGGGAAAATATGCGCTCGTCGAGTCCGGTCTGGATATCCTCACGGTTCTGGGACAGGACCGAATCAGAGCAGGACGCCGCGATCTTTTCGATGGCGATGTAGAACCGCCGCGCCAGCGGTGGCATGTGCTCGTGGAAGTAGAAGCCGTGAAGAGTGTTCACTACCAGGGGCACACCCGCGAGCCGCGCGGCAAGTTGACCCAGTAGACCGGCCTTGGGCGTGTGGGTATGGACGATGGTGAAACGCTCTCGTCGCATCACGCGCCGTAGCTTCAGAAGTGTCCGGAGGTCGAGTAGAGGCGCCATGCCGCGCGCCATCGGCACGGGGATATGGCGGATTCCGGCAGTTTCAATCGCCGACACGTCGGGTCCGGGCGAGGAAATACCGGCGACCTCGTAGCCCGCGGCGCGGAGACTGGTCAGCTGGTTGAGCAACAGCCATCGAAGCGAGCTGTCGACAGTGGCAACGTGGGCGATTCTCACCGGGTTCATACGCTTTCACCGTCGAGGTAGATGCGGTGCCAGAGCTCGAAGTTCAAGAGCTGCCACAAATGGGCGTCCCAGATCTGGCGCCCTTCGACGTGCTCGCGCCACAAGCGCTCGACGAAGGCCGCATTGAAGTAGCCGCGCCGACGCGTGCGCTCGTCAAGCAGAACCTCGAAGCTGAAGCTCTTCAGCTCGCCGCGAAACCAGGGATCAAGCGGCACGCTGAAACCGTGCTTTGGTTTGCGAAGCACCGGGGCGGGCACGAGGTCGCGGACCGCTCGCTTGAAAATCCGCTTCATCGACCGACCGCGGATCTTATAGCGCCCGGGAATCTGGAAGGCGCGCTCTACCAAACGATGGTCGAGCAGCGGCAGGCGTGCTTCCAGCCCGCAGGCCATGGTAGCCTTGTCCACTTTCTCCATGTAGGCATCGGCCAGCCAGGTCTTGACGTCGACATACATGAGCCGGTTGAGATGATCGGATGCCGTCTGGCCATTCATGCGGTGGTAGTACTGCGAATAGTGCTCGGCTGGATCATAGCCGGCCACCGCGTCGTAGCGGCCTCCCTCTAGCAGCTCCGCCTCCATCGCCGGCGAGAAGAGCATGAGCCAGGACGGGTATCGGCGCGCCGGGTCGGGGATGGGCAGTGTTTGCAGACTGCGCTTGGTCCGGCGCAAGCGCGGGAACCGCTCCACCAGAGCCGGAATGACCGTCCCCGTCAAGGTCGCGGGCAATCTCTGGTAGAGCGGCGCGAACCGGTCCACCGCGTAGCGGCGGTAACCTCCGAAGAGCTCGTCGCCACCGTCACCCGCGAGAACGACCTTGACGTGGTCGCGAGCGAACCGGCTGAGCATGTACACGGGAAAGCCCGCGGGGTCGCCGAACGGCTCGTCATAGTGGTATACGAGCGTCCGCAGCGTATGGACCAGATCGGCGTGCTCGACGCGTAACGCGTGGTGCTCCGTTCCAAAGTGTTGGGCCACCATGCGCGCGTCGGCGAGCTCATCGTAGGCACCACCGCCGGGGAATCCCAGTGAGAAGGTCTTCACGCTGCCCGCCGCATGCCGTGTCATGAGCGCGACGATGGCGCTCGAATCCAAGCCCCCGCTCAGGAATGCACCGACCGAGACATCCGCGGTCATCCGCAGGCGAACGGAATCGTCCAACAGAGACCGGATGTGAGCCTCGTGTTCCTCTTCGCTCGAATTCTCTCCACTCGGTGCCTGCCCGTCCTGCCCGACGTCCCAATATTCGACGATGCGGACGTCCCCGTCGCGCACCACCAGATAGTGTCCCGGCAGAAGCTTGTGGATATCCCGATAGATCGTCTCGGGAGCGACCGCGTGGCCGAACGCGAGAAAATTCGCCAGCCCTCGTGGGTTCAGGTCTCTCGGCACCTTCGGGTGGGCGAGGATCGCCTTGATCTCCGACGCGAAGACGAGGCGTCGGCCGTCGCGATAATAGTAGAGAGGCTTCTCGCCGATCCGGTCACGGGCCAGGAACAGTCGTCGCCGTGGCCCGTCCCAAATGGCGATCGCAAACATTCCGTTGAATCGGCGCAGGCAGTCGGTTCCCCATTCCTCGTAGGCATGCAGGACCACCTCGGTGTCGCTGCGACTGCGGAACACGTGACCGTGTCCCTGCAGCTCCCGCCGCAGGTCGATGAAATTGTAGAGCTCGCCGTTGAACACGATGCAGCAGCTCTCGTCCTCATTCCAGATCGGCTGCTGCCCTCCCGCGAGATCGATGATGCTCAGGCGACGCATCCCCAGAAACACCCCATCACCGGCCCACGCCCCGCTCGAGTCCGGACCGCGATGGCGCAGCCGGTCGGTCGCCGATCTGGCCCGCGCCTGATCGATGGGGGATCGAGCGACCTCGCCGTATATCCCACACACGACTAGGATGGTCTCCTGCGGCTAAAGAGGTGTCACCGCAACATCACGCCTGGGTTCGGGGCTTCCCCCGCGTGCGACCACCCTCAGCAGGCGCGAGCCGCACAACACCACGGTCACGGGCACGAGTCCGTCTTTGATGAAGTTGACCAGCAGGTTGTCGGAATCGACTAGCAACACCGAAAAGCACATATTGACGATGAACGGGAGCAGCAAGACCCTGACGTCGTCGTCACGCAACCGAGAAAGAGACCGCTGCAATCTACCCACGAGCAAGCCGAAGAGCAGGTACGCGAATGGAACCGCGACCGGTCCGAAGTTGAGCATCGTTTCGCCGGCCAGTCCGTACAGCTTGGAGGAGACGAAGTCCTCCGCCTCGTCGTAGGACCCGGCCCCGAAGAGGGCCTCCGTCCCTTCCTTGACTTTGGGCGGCGGGCGCTCCGGCCAGAATTGGCGTGGAATCAGCAAGGCGATACTGCCGAGATACGTTCTCCCCCACGCATAGTCATAGTCCCGGTCGGGCCTCGAGACCTGATGGAGCAAGAAGGCTTGCACGTCGGCCCGCGCCAGGTCTTCCAACAACACCCCTTCGAAGGTACGGTCGATTCCCTGGCTTATCTCGTCCAGTTCGCCCGCTCGATAGACGGCCAAGGCATCACTGCCCAAGCCCTTGTAAAACCCGTAGAGGTACATGAAGCCGACGAGGAGACCGATGCCAGCCAGGACGAACTTCCGGCTGAGAGGGCGAATCCAGAGGTGAATGATCCCTACTGCCCAGAACATACCCCAGATGATGTGGCTGCGGCTGCCCCGCAACCCACCAAAGAATACTTTCAAGACGAAGTATCCGAGCAGCACGAGAATCACGACCATCCAGGTTCGACCGACCTTCGTGCGTCCCGCCCAGACGGCAAAGACGATCATCGCCAGGATCGGAAAGCTCTCGGACACCGTGAAGATCCACCCCATGCCCACGAAGGCGCCCTGCGGTGATGGAGCCCCGATCGATCGCGTGACCACGCCCACGTAGCCGGAAATTCCCCCATGGATGGCGTAGACCCAGCATTGGAGAGCTCCGCTGACCAGCAGACCGCATCCGGCCGCGAAGAGCAGCCGCGCCTTGTCCAGCCGCCAGATGGTGTCCGGTAGGGTGTCGCATCCGCTCTGGGCGGCTCGCTCTCTCGCCACGCGGTAGAGAACGAGGCCCGCGACGTTCACCAGCGCCATCCAACCCAGCCAGTCCCGCCAGTCTCGAGGGGGCTCGACGAAAGTCATCCACGAATCCCACGTCACGTGAAGGAGCGGCGCGAGAAAGAAGAAGTGGACACCAATCACGCCGATGATCCCCGCCGGATCGAAGAGGCTCACGCGTCCTCGGCCCCAGTCCGCCGCGTCGCAGCCGATCAAGATTCCACAGGCCAGCACCGGGATGACGAACCAGTGCGCTATCTGAGGGGAGACAACGAGAAAGGCACAGGCAGTCAGTGTGCAGAGTAGCACGGAGATCAGGAGGCTCGTCATGCCAGCAACAGCTCGATCTCCTGACACACCCTCTCGAACTGCTCCTGGCTCATGTGAGAGTAGAGCGGCAGTGCCAGCCCCTCTCGGCTCGCCTCGACGGTGCGCTCCATCCGAGCGCTCACGCGACACGGTATTCGTCGGAACAAGGTCTGGTGATGTACCGGCGGACAGAAGTACCGCTTCGTTTGTATCCCGCGTGATTTCAGACGCGCGTACACCTCGTCGCGGCTCATTCGTGATTGCTCGCTGATGAACAACACGAAGTAGTTGCCACTGGTGGTCCGGTCCTCGGGATAGGCCTGGACGCGGCAACCGGGAAGCCGCCCGAGCCTCCCCCGGTAGCCGTCCAGCAAGTGCAGCCGGGCCTTCACCAGCTCGCCGAGGCGTTTCAGGGACAGCAGTCCGACGGCGGCGTGCATCTCGCTCAGCCGCGCGGAGAGTCCCAAATACACCATGTCCTCTCCGGCCGTCGGATCCTTGCCGTAGTCGCGCATCGATCGGAGCCGCTCGGCCAACCGAGAATCGCCGGTGCAGATCACGCCACCCTCGATCGCGGTCACGACCTTCGTGGGGCTCAGGGAGAACACCTCACATACCCCGAAGACTCCGGCTTTCCGACCGCGGTACTCCGCCCCGAGGCCCTGGGCACTGTCGAAGTACACGGGGAGACCGTGGCGCTCTCCCACTTCGATGAGGGCGTCGATATCGGGCGGAAGCCCGTAGATGTATGCCCCGCAGATCGCGGCGGTTCGCGGGGTCAAGTTTCGCTCGACATCATCCGGATCGAGCGTCAGTGATCCCGGTCGGCAGTCGCAGAAGACGGGCACCAAGCCGTTCCAGGCCAGCGCTTGAGCGGTGGCCGCGAACGTGAATGACGGCACGACGACCTCGGACCCGGCGGGGAACTCCATTGCCTGGGCCACCAGCATCAGGCCGGCGGTGCAGGACGCGACCGCGATCGCGTGTGTCGCTCCCGTCTGCCGGCATACCTCGTCCTCGAACGCCCGCACGATGCGCCCGGTGGTGACCAGACCCGTGTCCCAGCTGGCGCGAAGAAGCTCCTCGACTTCACGTAACTCCGGAAGGGTCGGGCGAATGATGGGCATCATTGTTCGGCCTCTCGCGCGTCGAGGTGTCTGTCCCCCGTGACGCTCTTGGTCGGGTGCCGCAGCGCGTACAGATGGAGGGCGCCGATCCCGAGAAGGTTGGCGATCCAGGTCACCACGCTCGCCTGGCCCGCTCCGACGAGGCCACGGCCCGGTATGAGCGTTGCGCACGCCAGCAGCGCGACGGCGGTCACTCCGGCAAAGAGGACGGTCTGCGCGCGGAAACAGCGCGCCGCGGTCACCGCGAAGCCCAGGGCGGAGGCCACATAGCTGATCGCCGCCGCGCCCATGATCAGGACAAACGCCTCGACATGCTCGGCGTACTCCGGGCGGTACAACACGGTCAACACTTCGCCGCCCCACAGGAAGGCGACTGCGACGCCCACTGCACCGAGCACGAGCCCGACGCCGACGAGGCCGCTCAGTAGATGTCGCGCGGAGGCCCGGTCGCCCTCCGCGTAGTAGGTCGCCAAGCGTGCGCTCGCCGATTGTCCGAGCGCATTGACCGCCGTTCCCCCGACGATCATCAGATACGCCATGGCCACGAACACTCCGAGCTCCTGCTCCCCGCGATAACGCTCGACAAAGTAGCGAGGGATGGTAGCCCTGAGGGAGATCATCATGGCGGTGATGCCGAGCGGGAGTGAGAGCCACGCCAGCCGCGCCAGGTCGGCCCGGGTCCATCGGGGACGCACGTTGCTTTCGAGCAGCCGCGCCCCGCGTGGAAAGTCGTAGGTGATCAGCACCACGGCCCACGCCGCCGATACCAGGACGAGCCCCCAGACGAGGCTCCCCGAAAGGTACACGCCGGCGCCGAGGGCGACGACGGAGAGGAGCCCGCGCAGCACGATCGATCCCGCGATCAGGTCCATTCGTTCGTGCTTCTGCATCAGCCCGTAGAGGACGTCACTGACCGCCTCGATCGCCTTTACTCCGCCGACCAGCAGGATGACCAATTTGGTCTCCCAGCGGTAACCGACCACGCAGGTCACTGCGCCGATGGCCAGAAGCCCCGCGAATACGCCGATCACCCGGAGCGCGAGGTAGTCTCCGAAGGCGTGCGCATCTCTCGCGTCCGTCGAGAGCACCTCTCGAAGGGACAGACTGGTCAGCAGAAACACCGGGGCGGCAATCGCGAACCCGAGCGCGAACTGCCCCAACATCTCGGTGCTCCCGAGCTTGGCGAGCACCACCAGCATGGCCCATTGGCAGGCCGCGTAGGTGAAGCTCCCGAAGAGTCCCCAAGAGGCGACCTGACCCAGTGGAAGTGCATGGGCCCGTCGCTCGTGAACCCAGGAGTGCGCCTCGACGCTCTGACTCATGACGATGCTTCCGGATCTGTTCGGCCGCCGCTTCCCTGGAACTCCGCGATTCCTTCCTCGCCGGGTTGACTGACGTCCGCCTGCACGATTGTCTTCGACACGGTCCGAAGGAGGATCCGGAGATCGAGCCAGAACGACTGGTTGTCCACGTACCAGACATCAAGGGCGAATCGCCTTTCCCACGGAGTCGTGTCTCTGCCGTTCAACTGGGCCAAACCGGTGATGCCGGGGCGGGCTTCGTGGCGTCGAAACTGCTCTCTCGTGTAGCGCTCCAGGTACCGCATCAGGAGCGGCCGCGGGCCCACGAGGCTCATATCGCCCTTGATGACGTTGAAAAGCTCCGGCAGCTCGTCGACACTCGTGCGGCGCAGAATGCGGCCAAGCTGCGTGACGCGCTCACGCTCAGGGAGCAATCTTCCGTCGACGTCGGAGGTGTCCGTCATGGTCCGGAACTTGTAGAGGGTGAACGGCCGTCCGTGCAGGCCGGGTCGTTGCTGCCGGAAGACAACGGGCGGCCCCATCGCGAGCCGGATGGTCGCCGCGATCAGCGCAAGTACCGGAGCGAGTAGGATCAATCCCACGGCCGCCGCCACGCAGTCGAAGCATCGCTTCGGCCATCCAGACCACGGACCATGGACGATCACGCGAAGCCTCGTATCTCACCGATGAGGGTGGCCGCGGCTCCCGTGGGGCTTGCCGGCAGGGCCGGCTGACTCGGTGCCATGTCAAGATCCCGTTCGACTGACGGCCGAAACGTCGGGACCAGCGCGCAGAGCTGCTGGATCACGCTCCCCGCGCCTCCCAGCTCTGCGAGCCGCTCGAGCTCGGCGACGTCTTGCTCTAGCGTCGCGCACGTCGGATTCGCGGAGGCCCGCACCCGTCTGATCCCTTGTATTCCGGATGGCTCCACCGTTTCGCCCGAAGCCACGAGTTCCTCCGAGAGCTTTTCACCCGGCCTCGGACCGATGAAGGTGATCGGGATCTCCCGTTCCGGGATGAATCCGGACAGGCGAATCAGATTTCGGGCGATGTCCAGGACTCTGATCTCGTCTCCCATGTCCAGGACATAAGCCGCACCGTTATCGCCGAGGGCGGCGGCCTGGAGCACGAGCTGGACCGCCTCGGGAATGAGCATGAAGTACCGCCGCATGTCCGGGTGCGTGATCGTCACTGGGCCGCCGTTCTTGATCTGCTCTAGGAACAGCGGGATCACGCTCCCGTTGCTACCCATGACGTTCCCGAATCGCACGACCATGAAGCAGGTGGAAGCGCGCTCGGCGAGCCTCATGGTCAGCAACTCTGCCACGCACTTGGTGGCACCCATGACGCTGGAAGGGTTCACCGCCTTGTCGGTCGAGATCAAGACGAAGCGATCCACGCCGTGGCGGACCGCGGCCTCACCCACGATTCGAGTCCCCTTGACGTTGTTCTTGATCGCCTCGCACGGATTCAGCTCCATCAGGGGCACGTGTTTGTGGGCGGCCGCGTGGAGGATCACTTGTGGACGCCGCTCCCTCAGCACTTCGTCGATTCGCCCTTCGTCGGTCACGTCCCCGATGATCGGGTACACGTCGACACCCGCCTGCGCGCCGGCCAGGGATCGCTCGAGCGCCCAGAGCGCATTCTCGTAGCGCTCGAGCAGAACGAGGCTACTCGGCCTCAGGGCGGCGACCTGCCGGCTCAGCTCGGATCCGATCGAACCGCCGGCTCCGGTCACCAGAACCCTCTTCCCCTCGACCAGATGACTCACGTTCTGCGGGTCGAGCCCGACCGGCGCACGCCCCAGAAGATCTGCCACCTCCAGACGACGGACGTCGTTCAGCGTGACGCGGCCGTCGAGGATGTCGCGGAGGTGCGGAAGGGCCTTGATGGGCAGCTTGTACGGCTCCAGCGCCTTGACCACCGCGCGGAGGACGCCCGGCGTGGCCCGAGGAATCGCGACCAGCACCTCACTCGGACGTGCTTCGGCGATGATCCGCGGGAGGTCGTTCCGGGTTCCGAGCACCGGAACGCCGTGAATGCGCTGGCCCGCCTTGGCTCGATCGTCATCCACGAAGCCGACCGGAAGGTAGCCATGCTGTCCTCCGGCGTGGATCTCCCTGGCGATGGCCTGGCCGGCATCGCCCGCGCCGAAGATCAACACCCGCGTGCCCTTCCCACCCGGCTGGTACTCCCGATAAAATCGCCAGCCCACCCGGATGCCTCCCACGAGAAACACGAGAAACACGGAGTCCACCAGGAACACCGATCGCGGGTAGTTGGACAAGCCCAGCAGGCCGTGGATCAGGACGTAGAACACCACGGTGCTTGAGAAGACCCCGCCGAGGATCGCTCGGAGGTCGCGAATCCCCACGTATCGCCAGACGCCCTCGTAGATGTGGAAGGGAACGAATGTCAGTCCGCGGAGTACGACTAGCCAGGGGATCGTATCGAGCCACAGTGCCCAGTACCCGTCGGGGATGGTGCCGTCGAACCGCAGCCAGAACGCCAGGTAGTTTGCAAGGACGATCAGTGCCGAATGCGCGACGAGGACGCGGACACCCCGGTTGCTCAAGAGGAGCCGTCTCAAGGACCCGGACTCCCCTCAGAGTTGGTTCTCACCGCGTGCGGGTTCCGGTCCCTGAGATGTCGGTCCCGTCGCGGTGGATCCGTAGTGGTAGTAGGCGTCGCCGCGGTCACCGTGGGCGGTCCTCGCGTCCACGTAGTTGAGCACCACGCCAAGGATGCGAGCGCGGACGGACGCGAGCATCTGCACCGCACGCTGAGCGGCATCTCGACTCGACCGACCGTGGCGAAGGACCAGTATGACGCCCTCTACGTGGCGCGCGATGACCAGTGTGTCGCTGACCCCGAGAATGGGAGGTGTATCGATCACGATGTGGACGAACCGCTCATGTAGTGCCGTCAAGGCCTGCGCGAACCGATGTGAGGACAGCAACTCAGAGGGATTGGCGGGCACCGCGCCCGCTGGGATCACGTAGAGTCCGGGAATATGCGCGGGCTTGATGACTCCCGAGAGCTCGATACCGCCGGTGAGGAAACCCGACAGTCCGGGCGACTGGGGCACCTCCAAGATCTCGTGCATGTTGGGATGGCGCATGTCGGCATCGATCAAGAGGACGTCACCAGTACCGAGCTGGGCGAGGCTGATCGCGCAGTTCGTCGAGACCGAGGTCTTGCCCTCCTGCTGCCGGAGCGACGTCACCAGCATCGTCCTCGGCGGATGGTCCACCACGGAGTACATGACGCTGGTGCGGACGCCCCGGAACGCCTCGGCGAGCGGCGAGCCCGTCGCCTCGTAGGTCACGAGAGCAAACGATCCGGCGTCGCCGTCGCGCTTGACGCCACGGCTCAGGCTGCGGACCGGCCGGACCGGCCGGGCCGGGACCAGGCCGAGTGTCGGCACGTGCAGCATCGCCTCGACCTGGCGGGGATCTCGGATGCTCGTGTCGAGGTACTCGAAGAAAAAGGCGAGCGCGACTCCCCCCAACAGCCCGGTCAAAGGGCCGATCACCAGCTTCAGCACGAGTCCCGATCTCGAGAGAACGAACGGCACCTCCGCACGGTCCACGATCGAGATGTTCGACGTCGGAAGCGTGGCCGCGATCTGCGTCTCTTTGAGGCGGGAGAACAGTGCGACGTAGAGTTCCCGGTTTGTGTCCGCCTCCCTCCGGAGGAGGTTGTACTTTGCCATCTCCCGGTCGACCTTCCGTGCGAGGCTCCGTTGCTCCGCGACCACCTTCTCCAGCTCCGTCTCGTTCTGAGCCGCCACGCGATAGTCCGTCCGGATCGCTTCGACCACCCGCCGGATCTCCTCGCGGAGCTGCTGTCGAACCTCGGCGATGTTCTCGGCGAGGCGCTGCATCCGGGGATACTCCGGCTTGAAGGCCTGACCAAGCTCCCGGTACCTCCGCTCGATCGCGGCCGCTTCTTCTTTGAGGTGAGAGATCAAGGGATTCTGGAGGACCGCGGGGGCCGCCTCCGCTTCGCCACGGACGGCCTGGGCGAGTACGCTCTCTCTCGCGATCCGCTCCGCTCTCGCCTTCAGCAGGGCGTCCGAGAGCGTCACGAGCTGCTCATCGACTAGGGGCTGCCGCTCACCGATCCGAGGATCCGCCGCTACGAACTGGATGTCGTTCTGCTGGACGAACTGGCTGAGGCGAGCCTCGGCGGCCTCCAGCCTTCGTTGGGCGTCCTCCACCTGCGTCGAGAGAAAGCGCGTCGCGTAGCGAGTGGTTTGCGCCTTTTCGTCCAGGTGCCGGGCCATGAATTCATCGATCAAGGTATTTGTGACGAGCGCCGCGAGCTGAGGCTGGCGGCTGCGAAAGGACACCCTGATGAGGCGCGAGTTCCGAACCACATCGACCTGGAGGCGTTCAGCGAAGGCAGTGGTCAACTCACCTGGCCGATGGCCGAGCTTCTGGAACTCGGGGCCTCGGGCGAGGTCCAGGAGCCCGATGACCCGATTTGCGAGCGTTCGACTCTGGAGCATCTTGAGGTAGGTCTGGAGCTGCGTCTGCGGAGATTCGCTCTGCGTATCGTCGCGAACGACTTGGTCGAACTTGACGACCCGCGGCTCCTCCCTCTCGATTCGCAAGACGGCCGTGGCCGTGAACACCGGTGGCGCGGTAACGATCCAGATGCTCGTCGCGAGTACTGCGCCCAGGCAGACCGTGACAACCGTCCACGGGTGCTGGGCGATGACCTTCCAGTAGTCCCAGAGGTGGGCCTCGGCCCACGTCGGGCGGGGGTAATGCGCGGACCGCTCGAGCACGGGTAGTGGGCGCGATGCGCCGAGCACGTCTGGAACCTCCAGCGACGGAGAGCCGGAGGGGCCGGTCATGGTGCCGGGTCTGGTCGGAGGACCACGTGTCCTTCCCCGCACACGGCCAGCGCGAGCGCCTTGTCGTCGATCATCTCGCGCTCACGCTCCCTTCAGAGTCGGAGTCAGGCAGGAACTGCTCTTGGACCGCCTGCTGTCGACTGCGCCGGCTTCTCATGGATGCGCCTCGAGTGCTCCGCTCCGATCTCGTCGCACATCCTCTAGCCGCGGCGAGTCGATCGTCAATTAGACGAAGGTCTAGCGAGCGGCAATCGCATCGTGAATGTGCCCGACTCAAGATGTACGACCAGATTCACCTGACAGGTCGTACTACTCGAGTCGTAGCGTGGTCCGCCCATCAAGTAGACGTTCGTCTAATTGACGTATGAACGACCGGCCATGAAGATCCGATTCACTCAGGGCACGGCCCGAGATCGACCCTTCGCCTCGCGAGGACCTGTGAGCAGGCTACGTTTCCTGGTGACCGCTGGAATCGCGTTGGTGTTGACTGGTTGCGCGGCCTCGCCTCATGCCGGCGCTGCCGGGCAGCCACCGGTACTGCCCCAGCTGCCATCCGCCATCTTGGGCCCGGACGGCGGTGACCGGGGGCCGGGTCCGGCGGGTGGGCGTTCCCTGGCGACTTCCGCCGGACGCTCGCCCGCGGACGTGGCGCACTCGGAAACAGACGGCGACTTGCCGATCGGCGCCGGTGACCTGATCGAGGTCTCCGTCTTCGAGGTCGAGGAGCTTTCCAAGATCCGTCTGCGAGTTCCATTGCGCGGTTGGGTTTCCCTTCCCCTCCTCGGCCAAATCGAGGCCGCGGGACGCACGACGGCCCAGCTCGAGGACGACATTCGTGATCGACTCGAGCGCCGGTTCATGCACGACCCGCAAGTCTCCGTGTTCATCCACGAGCACAATAGCCAGCGCGTGTCTGTCATCGGGGCCGTGCGACGGGGAGGGGTCTTCACCCTCAACCGGCAGCTCCGCCTGGCCGATGCACTCGCCCTGGCCGAGGGCGTCACCGAGGACGCCGACCCCATCATCTATGTCATTCGCCGGCTACCGGCCGGCACCGTGGCCAAGACGGCCGGCACCGTCACCGCCTCGGCCGACAGGGCGCCCCCGGCAGGGGAGGCGGCGGAAGAGGTCACAACTCCGATCGACCTATCGGCGCTCGCCGACGGCCGTGAGGACTTGAACATCCCGCTCCGATCCGGCGACGTCGTTCATGTGCCTCGCGCGGGCTCCTTCTACGTGGGAGGCTCCGTCGAGCACCCGGGCTCTTTCCTGTTGCGAGGGAAGACGACGGTTCAGCAGGCCATCCTTGCCGCGGGCGGCCTCAAGGACGTCGCCGACTGGAGTGACGTGCGGCTATATCGCAAGACGGCCTCCGGTCAGATGGGCGTGTCCAAGTACGATCTCCAAGCGTTCGAAGGCGGCCAGCAGTCGCCGGAGCTGCAACGCAACGACGTAATTGTGGTCGGCAAGCACCTCGGCAAGGCCTTCTTGTACGGATTCCTCGATTTCTTCAAGGGCGCACTCGGCGTTGCGAAGGGGATATGAACGTTCTGCCAACCTCACCGCGCGCTGGCGGAGAACACCGGCCAGGTGTGGCGGTCGAACGGGTATCTCGTCCCTACGCGGAACAATCTTCAAGTGACGACGGCGGGACGAACCAATAGGAAATTGTTTGCCCATTTAACCGCCGTGTTTTCCATTCCCGATTCGACTGGCGCAAATCGACGAAGGGAACGGTGTCAGCCGTGGCCGCCGGATGAGGCTTCCGCTTGACAAGGCTAGGGACCGTAGTCGAATGGACCTGAATTCTTCTGCAGGGGATCGCGGTTTGATCCATCGGCAACCGCAACGATCGGGCAGGCAACCGACTACGTCGCCGCCTCCGGCGTGCGCGAGTCCGTGCGGGTCCTCCACGATACGTGTCGGACTCTTCAGCGACAGCGCGCTGTTTCGCTCCGGACTCCGGAGCATCCTGCTCAAAGAGCGCGCCCTCGTCGTACTGGTGGAGGCAGCGGCGTCCTCCGTGCGAGAGCTCGTCCGCACCAGTTCGCCTGATATCCTCATCGTGGATGCGCAGAGCGACGGGGCTCTGGTGGTCTGCGGCGAGTTGCGTCGCGCCGGCCCACGGCCCCGGGTGATCCTGGCCGGCGCCGACGGCAGCGAAGCATGGGCGGTGCGGGCACTCAAGGCCGGAGCGCGCGGCATCCTGGCCAAGAGCGCGAGCGTCGAGAATCTCCTCAAAGCGGTCCGGGTCGTCCACCAGGGCGAGATTTGGGCGAGCAACCGCGTGATCGCGCTCAGCGTCGAGGAGTTGGCGACCCATTCGGTCAACGCCGAGCCGATCGAAGCGTCTCTGAAGGGTCGCCTTAGCTGTCGCGAGCACGAAATCGTCCAGCTCGTCGCGACCGGATTGAGCAATCTCGAGGTGGGATACCATCTCAACATCACCGAGCCGACTGTCAAGGCCCATCTCACGCACATCTTCCAGAAGCTCGCTTTGCGTGACCGAGGTCAGCTCGCTGCCTTCTATCATCGGAACGGCTCACCCGAGCGATCGCGATCCTGATCGCGCTGCCGGCGGTTACGCCGGTCAAAGGCAGCTTCTGGATTCTCGGAGGTATGACATCAGCCGCGGTCGAGCGCCTCTGCGAGCGACGGCGGCAGCAGCTCCAGGAGGCGCGCGGGGCCGAGCGGCATGCGCGTCACGCGCCCGCCCCGGGGCCCGACCGCATCCTCGATCGCCGAGGCGAGGACGGCGGGAACCGGGAGCGCCCCCGATTCGCCGACGCCTTTGAGGCCCAGGGGGTTTAGAGGTGAGAGCGTCTCGAGGTGGTCGATGACCATCGTCGGCACGTCGGTGGCGGTGGGCAGCAGGTAGTCCATGTAGGTGCCGGCCAGGAGCTGACCGCTCTCGTCGTAGCGGATCTCCTCGAGCAGCGCGCTGCCGATGCCGAGGGCCACCGCGCCCTGCAGCTGCCCCTCGACCACGAGCGGATTGATGAGCCGTCCGGAGTCGTGGCCGATCCAGAAGCCGAGGATCCGCACGCACGCGGAGAGCGGATCCAGCTCGACCAGGGCCACCTGGGCGCCGAACGAATAGGTGATGTCGGTGGGCTGGAAGACGCGCGTGCTCTCGAGCCCGGGCTCCACGCCGAGCGCGGCCGTCGCGGCACCGGCCAGGCGCGACAGATCGGCGAAGCTCACGCGGCGCTCGGGCCGCCGGCGGTCGGCGAAGGCCGCGCCCGCCTGCTCGAGGTCGGCCTCGGCGCATCCGAGGGCGCGTGCCGCGAGGAGGCGAGCCTTCGCGCTCACCTCGCGCGCCGCGAGCGCGACCGCGTTGCCGCCGACGACGGCGGCGCGGCTCGCGAACGAGCCGACGCCGTGCTCGACCCCCGCGGTGTCGCCGGTGACGACGGTCACGTCGGCCGGCGTGACGCCGAGCTCGTCGGCCGCCACCTGGGCCAGCGTGGTCTCGAGCCCCTGGCCCTGCGTGCTCACGCCACTGAACGCGGTGATGCGCCCCGCCGGATCGACCCGCACGCGCGCGCTCTCGAACGGGCCGACGCCGGTCAGCTCCACGTAGGCGGCGACGCCCACGCCGACCAGCCGGCCCCGGGCGCGCGCGGCGGCGGCCTCGGCGCCGAGCGCCTCGTAGCGGGCGCTCTCGAGCGCGCGGCGCACCACCGATGGCGGGTCGCCGCTGTCCAGGATCACGTGGCCGCTGCCGCGGTAGTTGGGCAGGCCCGTGTCCCACGGCATGTCCTCGGCGCGCACCAG
Source organism: Candidatus Methylomirabilota bacterium (assembly GCA_035315345.1). Classification (NCBI taxonomy): domain Bacteria; phylum Methylomirabilota (SeqCode); species Candidatus Methylomirabilota bacterium. The sequence goes on along the minus strand of DATFYA010000082.1, from coordinate 21,227 downwards.
GTTCGCCAGCCGCACCTCCGCGCGGTCGCGCCCGGTCTCGCGCGCCACCAGGTCCAGCACGCGCTCGATCACGAAGACCGCCTGCGGCTGTCCGGCGCCGCGATAGGGCGTGACCGGCACGCGGTGGGTGTAGCGGCTGTCGAAGCTCGACTCGACGGCGGGGATCCGGTACGGCCCGGTCAGCATGGAGGCGGTGAGCAGCGGCACCACGAGGCCGCGCGGCGTGTACGCCCCCGTGTCGTGCACGAAGTGATCGCGCAGGGCCACGAGGCGGCCCGCGTCGTCGAAGCCGATCGTCACCTCGTGCCGCTGCTCGCGCTCCTGCGTGGCGGCCAGCATGTGCTCGAGGCGGTCCTCGAGCCAGCGCACCGGCCGGGCCAGCCTTCGCGCGAGGAAGGGGATCAGCACGTCCTCGGGATAGACGATGAGCTTGGCGCCGAAGCCGCCGCCCACGTCGGGCGCGATCACGCGCACCTGGTGCGGCGCCAGGTCGAGCAGCTCGCCGACGAACTGGCGGATCTGGTGCGGCACCTGGGATGACGCCCATACCGTGAGCTGCTCGAGCGCGGGGTTCCAGTCCGCCACGAGCCCGCGCGTCTCCATCGGCTGGCCCCCGCCGCGCCCGATGCGCAGCTCGAGCGACGCCACCCGCGGCGCCGCCCGCAGCGCGGCCTCGACATCGCCGCGCGTCAAGGTCACGCGCCCGGCCAGATTGTCGGCGATGTCGTCGTGCACCGCGGGCGCCCCCGCCTCGAGCGTCTGGGCGGACGCAAGCGGCTCGTACTCGACCTCCACCAGCTCGCGCGCGTCCTCCGCCGCGTAGCGGTTCTCCGCCACGATCGCGGCCACCGGCTCCCCCACGAACCGCACGCGGTCTCCAGCGAGCGCCGCGAAGTTCCGCCCCCGCAGGTCCGCATGCGGGGGCACGATCGGCAACCCTCGCCCCGCCGCCCCCAGATCCGCAAAGGTCACGACGTCCACCACGCCCGGATGCGCCCGGGCGCGGTCGGCATCCACGCGCACGATGCGTGCGTGAGCATGCGGGCTCCGCAGGAGCACCGCGTGGAGCATGCGGGGCAGCGCGATATCCCCCACGTAGCGCCCGCGCCCGGTCAGCAGCCGCGGGTCCTCCTTCCGCAAATACCGATCTCCGACGAACTTCACGCGCGCTCTCCCTCTCCCCTCCGGGGAGAGGGCGGGGTGAGGGGCCCGCCCGCCACCTCCAACACCGCCTGCACAATGTGCTGATACCCCGTACACCGACACAGATTCCCCGACAGCGCCTCCCGAATCTCAGCTTCCGACGGCGCAGGATGAACCCGCAGATACGCGACCAGCGTCATCAAGATCCCCGGCGTACAGAACCCACACTGCAGCGCGTGGCGGCTCCGGAACGCCTCCTGCAGCGGGTGCAACCCGCCATCCCCGTCAACGAGCCCCTCGACAGTCTCCACGCGCGATCCATCCGCCTGCACCGCGAACATGAGGCAAGCCCGCGCAGGCTCCCCATCCACCAGCACGGTGCACGCCCCGCACGCCCCGTGCTCGCACCCGAGATGCGTCCCCGTGAGCCCCCACTCCTCACGCAGCACATCCGCCAGCAGCATCCGCGGGATCACGCGCGCCCGGCGCGCGACGCCGTTCACCGTCACCGCGATGTCGTGCGCGACGGCCCCGCGTGTCGTCACGCCGCCTCCGCCCGCGCGACCGCCTGCCCGAGCGCCCGCGCCGCCAGCCCCGCCGCGACGTGACGCCGGTATCTCGCGCTGGCATGCAGATCGTCCCGCGCCTCGATCTCGCCGGCTTCCGCGCGCCCCACCTCGGCGAGCCGCGCCGCCCCGGGTCGCTCGCCGACCAGCGCCGCCGCCGCGCGCGCCAGATGCGGGCGATCCCCCGCGCCGAACATCACGAGCCGCGCCTGCCGGCAGACGCCGCCGGCATCCAGTGCGACCACCGCGCACGCCCCGACGAGCGCGAAGTCCCCGTGCCGCCGCGCCACCTCGGCGAAGCCGTGCCCGGTGCGCCGCGCGGCGGACCCGGGCGGCGCAGCGGGCCCGGGCGAGGCGGAGGGCCCGGGCAGCTCGATCTCCACCAGCAGCTCATCGGGCTCGAGCGCAGTGGTCAGGAGCCCCCGGAAGAAGTCGCCGGCGCGGCACGCCCGCGCGCCCCGGGCGCTCTGCAGGTGAAAGACCGCGTCCAGCGCGATCATGCAGGCCGGCAGCTCGGCGGCAGGATCGGCGTGGACCAGGCTGCCCCGACGGTGCCGCGGGTCCGCGTCCCGAGGTGCCCGATCAGCGGCGCGGCTTCTGCGAGGAGCAGAGCCGCGCGGGCCACGCGCCCGTCGCGCTCGAGCGCGTGCTGGCGCACCAGCGCGCCGAGGCGCAGCCCGCCCGCGTCCTCCCGCAGCGCGCCGAGCGTGGCGACGCGGTTGAGATCCACCACGACCGCGGGCCGCACCAGGCGCATGTTCATCATCGGCACCAGGCTCTGGCCGCCGGCCAGGACCTTGGCCTCGTCCCCGTGGCGCGCGAGGAGATCGAGGGCCTCGTCCACCGTCCGCGGCGCGACGTAGTCGAACGGAGCGGGCCGCACGCGTCCTGCGCTAGACCTTGCCGAGCTTCGGGTGGTCGAACATCGGCAGGCTCACGCCCCACGGGGCCATCCGCGCGCGGATCTTCCGGATGAACTGCGGGACGATGCGCATCTCGTCCTCGGGGGTGGTGCCGCCGAGGCCGGCCTCGCAGGCCACGCGGTCGGCGTCGATCTCGAGCGGCGTGGCGGTGCCGCCCTCGATGGCCAGCCAGAGGTTGCGGTAGCCGTTGAACTCGACGTTCTGGATCATCTGAGTCACCGCGCGCTCGATGTTCTTGACGGTATCCGGGGTGAAGTGGGGCGCCCACGCGTCGAGACACTGCCACCCGAACGCGATGTGCCGCACCTCGTCGCGCAGGATCAGCTCCATCAGCCGGCGCACCGCCGGGTTCGTGGCCTTGTGCACGGTGGCCTTGAAAGCGTCGATCAGGATCTCCTCCGCCGCGCAGACCAGGCTCGCGAAGATGCCTTCCAGCGACGTGTCCGGGTCGAAGGCCATTCGCCGCACGCCGTGGGTGCCCACCGCGGTCACGGTCGGCGGATTCTGCGGCTGGGGGAAGTAGCCGCCAAGCCGCTCGGCCATGAGCCACGACGCCTCGGCGTGCCGACCCTCCTCCTGCGTGCGCATGGTGAAGAAGAAGCGCAGGTCCGGCAGCCGGTTCTCGAGGCAGAAGCGCAGCAGCAGGGCCGGGCTCTCCGAGATGGCGCCGTACTCGCCCCAGGTCCGGCGGCTCCAGTGCAGCCGCGCGGCCATGATCTGCGCCTCGGGATAGCGCTCCGGGTGCAGCTCCTCCCAGGGGATGTCCGTCTCGGGATCCCACTCGAGCGTCTTGGCCCGCTGCCACAGCTCCCAGACGTCGGGCATGGCGGAGGCGAGCTCGAGCGGATAGCGGGTCTCGGTGAGATAGCTGCTCATGACGGGATCCTCCTGGTCGCGGGGCCTGGACGGCGCGTCATGCGCGTCCGAGCTCCGGATGATCGACGTGGGGCAGCGTGACGTTCCAGCCGGCGAGCCGCTCCCGCACCTGGGCGAGCGTGGCGCGGACCACCGCCTGCTCCTGCGCGACGGTGGAGGCGCCGAGGCCGTGCTGGGCGGTGAGGGCCTCGGCGGCGAGCAGCGGCCCGCGGGCCTCCGCGGGCAGCAGCCACGTGTTCCGGTAGCCAGCCAGGATCACGCGCTCGAGCATATCGCGAACCGTCGCGCCCACGGCGGCGCGTCCCGCCGGGTCGAGGCCGGGCAGCCGGTCGCCCAGCAGCGTCCACGCGAACAGCACGTGGCGCTGCTTGTCGCCGGCGATCAGCCGCAAGATCTGCCGCGCGGTCTCGTCGCGGGTGTGCTGGAGGTGGCCCAGGCACAGGTCGAGATCGAGCTGGTCGTCCAGAGCGCCGAGCGCGGCCACCACCGACTCCACCGACACGTCCGGATCGAGCGCCATCTGGGCGAACGGCTGGTTGCTCGCCCGCGCGACCGCCGGGGCGGGCGTCGACTCGTAGCCGCCCAGGCGTCGCGCGAAGAGGAAGCACGCCTCGAGCTGCTTGGCCTCCTCGGCGGGACGGAAGGACAGGAACAGCTTGGCGTCCATCCCGGCCGCGCCGGACTCGAGGCAGAAGCGGATCAGCAGCGCGGTGTTCTCGCCCAGCCCCGGGTACGTGCCCCAGGCGCGGCGGCTCCACACCAGCCGCGCGGCCTCGCGCACGGCCGGCGGGTACGCCGCCGGATCGAAGCGGCTCCACGCGATGTCGGTCTCGGGATTCCAGCGCAGCCGCTTGGCCTGGCGGTACAGCTCGCGCAGCGTCGGGTTCTCGGACGCGAAGCGCAGCGGGAAGCGTCGCTCCAGGAAGCGCTTCTCCTGCGCCTGGAACCCGCGGAGCAGCTGGTCGCTCGTCTCTGACATGCCGTCGATGCCCTTTCCAGGCTCGCCACTCCGCCTTGCTAACGCCGGTCCGGCCCGCTCGTTGACAACTCTCGGTACGGTCCGATACTAATCGAGGACAAGGGAGGCCATGACATGCCGCTCTACCTCGACGTGCACTACAAGATCGACGGGCTGACCACGGAGGGTCTCGCGGACGCTCATCGCAAGGACCTGGAGTGCCAGCACAAGCACGGCGTCAACTACTTGAAGTACTGGTTCGACGAGGGCACCGGCAAGGTCTTCTGCCTGGTCCAGGCTCCCAGCAAGGCGGCCGCGGAGGCCGTTCACCGGGAGGCGCACGGTGCCATCGCCGACGAGATCATCGAGGTGAAGGAAGGGAGCTAGCGAGCGCCGCCGCCAGCGGCTGCATGCCGAGCGTCTGCGCGAGCGCGAGCCCTTCCACGTAGTACGCGCTCGCCTGCTCGAGATCCGGCGCGGGACCGCTCGCCGCGATCTGGCCCAGCAGCCGCAGGGCGTAAGCCTCGTGGCCGCGCTCGCCCAGCCGGCGAGCCAGCTCCAGCGCGCGGGTTCCGATGCGCCGCCCGGCACTTGCATCGCCAGCCAGCGCGTAGGTCTCGCCGAGCCACACGAGCCGGCGCGGGTGGTTGGCCACCCACTGCATGTTCTCGGCCCGCTCGACGGCATCCTCCAGCAGCCGGAGTCCCTCCTCCATCCGCCCGGTCAGCGCGTAGGCCCGGCCGAGCGGGGCGGCGATGAGCGGGAACAGGAACGGGATGTCAAACAGTCGGACGGTCACGAGCCCTCGCTCCAGCGGTCCGATCGCGCTCTCGTGATTCCCTTCATGATTGCGTAGCATGCCCGTTCCCGCGTGAGCGATGACGAGGCTGTAGGCGTGATCTTCCCCCTCGGCGATGGCCGTCGCCTCCTCGCTGAGCGCAGCCGCCTCGCTCGCGTTCCCGCATTCGGCGGCGCAGAATGCCAGCCAGACCCGGGCCAGCACCGCCGGTAGGCCGGCCATCTCGAACCGCTGGCGCTTGAGGTCGCCTTCGAGCAGCGTCACGGTGCGGGTGAGCGCCTCCGTCGCCTTCGGATAGTCGCCGAGTGAGTGGTAGATCTGCCCGAGGCGGTAGTTGGAGAGGATCGTCCACCCGAAGTTCGCGAAGCTGGCGGCGAACCCACGCTCGCGGAGGGCCAGCATCAGGGCGCGCTCGTACTCTCCACGGAACCACCGGTGACCGGCACTCTCCGCACCGCCCATGAAGGCGTCGATGCTCGGCTGGGACTCGGACGAGCCCATCTCCCGGAGATAGTGCAGCGCCTTCTCCCACATCTCGCCCCGGAAGGCGTGGTGGGCGAGGCGGTCGCCATGCTCGCTCAGCCGATCCGCGTAGAGGCGCTCGATCGCGGCGACGATCTGGCCGTGGAGCGCGCGGCGCCGGTCGTGCAGCAGGCTCCCGTAGGCTACCTCGTGGGTGAGCGCGTGCTTGAAGGTGTATTCGAGATCGGGGAAGAGCTTTGCCTCGTACATGAACTCGGCCGCCTGCAGACGGGCGAGGCCGCTCCGCAGGTCGTCCTCGGCCTGCTCGGCGGTCTCGAGGAGCAGGCTCCACGGCAGGTCCTTGCCGATGACCGATGCGACCTGGAGGAGGCGCTTGTCGTCGGCGGGCAGCCGGTCGATGCGCGCGGCCAGGATTGCCTGGACGGTCGCCGGGATCTGGATCGCGCCGGGATCCTTGCCGAGCCGGTACGCGCCACGCTCCCCGACGAGCACCTCCAGCTCGACGAGGGCGCGCACGCTCTCCTCGAGAAAGAGCGGGTTGCCCTCCGTCCGCTCGATGAGCAGGCGCCGGATCGGGTGCAGCGCCGGCTGGTCGCCCAGCAGCGTGTCCAGAAGGGCACGGGCGCTGTCGGGCGGCAGGGCGTCGATCCGGAGCTGCCGGTAGTAGCTCTTGTTGCCCCAGGGCTGCTGGTATTCGGGCCGGTAGTTCACCGCGAGCAGAATCGACGTGGTCGGCAGGCTCTCGACGAGCGAGTCGAGCAGTGCCTGGGTCTCGGCGTCGATCCAGTGGAGATCCTCGAAGACCAGGAGCAGGGGCTGGGTGCGGCTCTCCCGGAGCAGCACGCGCTTGACTGCCTCGAGCGTCCGCGTGCGGCGCACCGCCGCGTCGAGCCCCATGAACTCGTGATCCTTCGGGAGCGCGTCGAGCACCCAGAGGAGCGGCGGCACGTTGTCCTTCAACCCCTCGTCCAGGGTGAGGACGTTGCCGGTCACCTTGGCTCGCACTGCACGCATGTCGTCCTGCTCCGCGATCTTGAAGTAGCCCTTCAGCAGGTCGATCATCGGCAGGTACGGCGTCGCCTTGCCGTAGGACACCGAGCTCGACTCGAGCACCAGCCAGCCCTCGGTCCGGTGCGAGTGGATGAACTCGAAGAACAGGCGCGACTTGCCGACCCCGGGCTCGCCCACCACCGCCACGATCTGCCCCCGGCCGCTGCCGGCCTGCTCGAGCGCCCGGCGGAGCTGATCGACCTCCGCGTCGCGTCCGACGAAACGCGTGAGCCCGCGCGCCAGCGAGGCCTGCAGGCGCGTGCGGACGGGGCCGGCGCCCACGACCTCGTAGACCGGCACCGGCTCGGCCAGGCCTCTGATCGGCGTGGGCCCGAGTGCCTTCACCTGGACGAACCCCTCGGCTCCCCGGAGCGTGGCCTCGGTGATGAGGGTGGTGCCGGGCCGGGCAAGCTGCTCCATCCGCGCGGCCAGGTGCGTCGTCTGGCCCACCGCGGTGTAGTCCATGTGCAGGTCGCTGCCGATCGACCGCACCACGACGTCGCCGGAGTTGAGTCCGACCCGGATCTGCACGTCGGCCCCGTGTCGCTTGCGGACGGCCTCGGCGTAGCGCGCGACCGCGTTCTGCATCCGCAGCGCGGCGTAGCAGGCCCGCGTCGCGTGGTCCTCGTGCGCCAGCGGCGCCCCGAACAGCGCCATGATGCCGTCGCCCATCACCTGGTTGACGGTCCCCTCGTAGCGGTGGACGGCCTCCATCATCAGCTCGAGGACCGGGTCGATGATCTTCCGCGCTTCTTCCGGATCGCGGTCGGCCAGCAGCTCCATCGAGCCCTTGAGGTCCGCGAAGAGCACCGTGACCTGCTTGCGCTCGCCCTCGAGCGCGCTCTTCGAGGTGAGGATCTTCTCCGCCAGGTGCCGGGGGATGTATGCCTCGGGCGCGGCCGATCCCTTCGCAGCCGTGACCGTGTCGACGGCCTGGCCGCAGTGCAGACAGAAGCGGGCGGTGCCGGGCAGCTCGGCGCCGCAGGCCGCGCAGGCCAGCGCCAGGCGGCTGCCGCACCCGAGGCAGAAGCGGGCGTGGGCCGGATTGTCCTGCTGGCAGCGCGGGCACGTCATGCCGAGGATCGTAGCACTGGACGGGGCGGCGGCCTGCCCCGGACGGACGCCGAGCCGCTGAACGGCCTTGCCGGATCCGCGGTATGTTCGCGAAGGAAGGTGAAGTGCTCGAGCTCCGAGCTCACCGTGCGCCCCGATCACTCGACCGTTGTCACAACGATGGCAAATCTACGTCGGGCGGCCGAGACCCGGTGAGGGGCTCGGCACCTGCCACCGAATCATCGGGAGCCGGGAAGGGAGATACTTGTGATCGCCCGCAATCGCGGGCTACGATGCCACCGCCAGGGCGTCGACTCATGTGTAACCATGTCACACATGAAGCAGATCTCGATCCGGGAGCTGCATCTCGATCAGCCGGTACGCGGCACGTCCGTGGAGGACGTCGTGAGCGACAATCGCGACCGGTGAGCACCCCGGCCGCGGAACCGAGCCCGGGCCGGTCTACTTCGACTCCGCGCGATCGCGAAGTTCTACCCCAGCGAGTCCGGCCGCCATCGGGTCGAAGAGTCGGGCCGTTCGAGGCAAAGACATGCGACGGATATTGATCGCGCGATCGATCGGGCCCGAGGGGGAATTCGACCTGCACGGGGTGCAGGATACCGGCAGCCCGTGGAAGACGCGGAAGTTGGATCACCTCAACACCGGCAACAACGTGTGGTTCCAGGGACTGGTCTCCACGCTGCTCACCCCGGGCAACCACGTCGAGTTCCTGACGGACGAGATGAGCGTGGAGTACATCAACGACCATTTCGATGCCGTCATACGGCCGCACGCCAACGTCTTCGGCTTTCTGTTCGTGCGGATCATGGAGGATCACGTCCGCGCGTGGAAGGGATTGAAGATCCCGATGTACATCGTCGCCTGCGGTGCGCAGGCAGACTCCTACGACGCGCTGGACGAGCTGGCGGAGACCATCCGGACCCCGGCCTGCCGGTTCATGGACAGCGTCTACGCGACCGGCGGAGAGTTCGCCCTGCGGGGATATTTCACCAAGGCGTTTTTCGACCGCATGGGCTACCACACCGCGGAGGTGACGGGCTGCCCGTCCCTGTATCAATGCGGCAGGGACCTGCGCATCCCCGCGGAGAAAGTGCCGCGTGCCGCGTTCCGGCCGGTGGTGAACGGGCGGCTGGAGCTGGTCGAGCCGCTGCTGCAGGAGCATCGCGACGTGCCGTTCATCGATCAGGGAGATTTCTTGCGCTTTCTCGATGACCCCGCGTTTCGGGAAGAGCACGACCTGGGCCTGCGGGACATGGTCAGGCTGATCGAGCGCCATGGAGCGTTCATGTTCCGGATGATGGGCGCAGACCGCGTCCGGCTCTTCCACGATGTGCCGGAATGGCGGAGCTTCCTGATGGAGAACCGGTTCAGCTTCTCCTTCGGGTCGCGGATCCATGGAAACATCATGGCGATCCTGGCCGGTATCCCCGCGGTCGTCTGCGCCCGTGATTCGCGGACGCGGGAGCTGGCGGAGTTTCATGAGATCCCGTTCGTCGCGAAGGGCGTCTACGACAGAGAGCGGCTGTACGAGCTCTATGCCCGGACGGACTACCGCGCATTCAACCGTGGCTTCGCCGCGAGATACGACCGATATGAAGCGTTCCTCGTCCGGCACGGGCTGGCGGAACGCATCAACCCGGACAATGCCTTCTTCGCGAGCGAGCCGAGACGGACGGAAGCCCGGCCGGTGAACCGGGCGTTCATCGGCGAGATCAACGAGAAGCTGGATCGGCTCGGCCCGGTCTACCGAGCCCTCGGATGGGCCGCCCGGATGAAGCGCGGACTCGCCCGGCTCTTGCGGAGGTGAAGAAGGCCGCGGGCCCCAGCACGGGGGTGATGTTGGGCACGCTCGGGCCCAGGAGCGAGAGGATCGTCATCAGGAGGAGGCCCGGGAAGGCCATCCAGGCGTCCACGCCGCGCTGCGCCCAGAGGTCCACGCGGCCGCTGAAGTAGGCCGAGCCGACCCCGATGATGGTGGCCAGTGTCAAGACCGAAGTGCGTTGTCCAGAAAACACCGAAGTCAGATGTCCCCTGTTCTCGGCGGCCGCCGAGGTTGAAGAGCTTGGCGGCGGCGGCGGCGTCCACGGCGAGGAGAGCCACCGGCTCCTCCACGACCCGAGCGGCGAGCTCGATCGCATGGCCCTGGACCGACCCACACAGGAACTCGGTCCAGCTCACTGCGCTGATGCCCACGGCCTCGCCTCGAACCAGCCACTGGCGCAGCCGGAGACCGGGAGCCCTGTAGCGCTAGCAGACCTGGACGCCAGGATGGCGTATTCGCCAGCGATCCGCGGCTCTTTGACCCGACGTCGCCGTGCCAGGACACGCCCCCTGGGATGGGGCACTCGGTGACAGTTCCGGTGACGATTCAGCCAACCGCGGACATCGAGCGTCCGCCAAGTGGCGGAAAGATCGGCGGCCACCACCTTGGAAATGCTTGATTGGCGGGCTCGACGGGACTTGAACCCGCGACCTCTGGATTGACAGTTCGCTTACCTAGCCTAAGTCTTGCCCCCGTGTTGCCGATCGGGCCCTGCTCCGACGGCGAGGTGGCGATCTTCGATGTCAAGCTCATCTCCCGCTTCGAGTGGTTCCGCAAACGACCCGAAGACGTCGCCTCTACCCCGCCGATCTACATGGCGTTCGATTGCTTGTATCTCGAAGGCCGAGACTTGCGACCGGTCCCGCTTCGAGAGCGGCGAGCCGAACTGGAAGCCGTCGTGGAGAGCGACCATACGCTGATCTTCCCGGCTCGGCGGCTGGCCGCGAATGGGCTTGACGCGTGGGCGCAGGCGGTTGCGGCCGGGTATGGGGCATCGTCGCCAAGGACGGAGCGTCGCCCTACAAGGGCGGGCGCACGTTAACCTGGTTGAAGGTGAAACAGCCGAACTACCGAGAGGGCGAGCGCGGCTGGGAGCCCACGGGGGAAAAGTAGTCCACAGGCCGCCGTGCTGATGTAAGGTCGGCCCGCTGGCCGTCCCTGTCGCCTACTAGCGAGGTACGGCCAGACGAGAGGTCGCCATGGAGCGACGCGCGTTCCTCGGGACCTTGGCCGGCAGCGTGCTCGCCGCGCCGCTCGTCGCCGAGGCGCAGCCGATACCGAAGGTGGCCTTTCTCTGCCCGGGCGCCTGCTCGGGTCTTCCAAATCTGGTCTTTGACGTGGACCGCGCCTTCCTCGCTGGCCTCGAGCGGGGTGGATACGTCTTCGGCCGGAATGCCTCGCTCGACGTGAGTGCCGTCGGAGTCGGCCACAATCGGCTGCCCGAGGCGGCCAGGAAACTCGTTCAACGCAAGGTGGACGTCGTTCTCACGGTCGGGAACGAGGCGACCCGGGTTGCCCGCGAGGCCACGACGAGCACGCCAATCGTCATGCTCAATGTCGCCGACGCCGTGGACGAGGGACTCATCGCGAGCCTCGGTCGACCAGGCGCCAACGTGACCGGCCTGAGCGTGCCCCTTGCCCAGATCGCCGCCAAGCGGATTGAGTTTCTGAGGGAGATCAACCCCAGGCTCACCCGGGTGGCCGCGCTGTGGCACTCCTCGCTCGACCAGCATTTGGACCGGACCGCCCGCCTCCAACGCGTCGCCGACTCGCTCGGCGTCCAGCTTTCCGGTTTCAGTATCGCGACATTTCGGGACCTCGATCAGGCCTTTGGCTCGACGGCCACACGTCCCGACGGCCTGCTCCTCTTCGACAACGTCACGGCGGCACTGGGGAGAGAGATCATGCTGTTCGCCCTGCAGCATCGGATCCCCACGGCTGGTCCGGACCGGCTCTTCGTGCAAGGAGGCGGCCTCCTCGCGTATGGCCCTCACATGCCGGACCTGTACGAGCGGGCCGCGTTCTACGCGAGCAAGATCCTCAAGGGTGCGCGACCGAGTGAGCTTCCCGTGGAGCAGCCCACTCGCTTCGAGCTGACCATCAACAAGGGTGCCGCCGGTGCGCTTGGCCTGACGATCCCCCCGTCGCTCCTGCAGCGGGCGGACCAGGTAATCGAGTGATGAACCGCCGGGCATTCCTTGGGACCGTGGCTGGCAGCCTCCTCGCCGCGCCGCTTGCGGCCGAGGCGCAGCCGGTAGGAAGAATCCGGCGGGTCGGCGTGGTGTCACCATTTGCCTCTGCATTCGGCGCGGGCCCATCCTTCGAGGCATTCCGGCAGACGTTGCGTGAGTTGGGCTACGTAGAGGGACGCAACGTCGCGTTCGCGTATCGCTGGGCGGAGGGGCGATACGATAGGTTGTCGGGGCTCACGGCCGACCTGGTCAGACAGCGAGTGGACGTCCTCTTCGCCTCCTGGAGCACCCCAGCGGCCTTAGCATCAAAAAAGGCAACCACCACCATCCCAATCGTTTTCGCCGGGGTTGGCGACGCGGTCGGGGTGGGCCTGGTCCAAAGCCTCGCGCGGCCGGGTGGGAATGTGACCGGATCCACATTCATCACAGAGGAGACGATCGGCAAACAGCTGGAGCTGCTCAAGCAAGTAGTCCCAAGGATTGTTCACGTCGGAGTGGTGGTGAATCCCGCGAACCCCGTCTATGGCCCAATTTTGACCGCCAGCCAAGCACCGGCCCGAGCACTGGGCCTACAGCTCATACCCGTCAACGTGCAGAGTGGCGAAGAGTTCGAGGGTGCGGTTCGAGCAGCCCGCGACGCTCACGTAGAGGGTCTCGTTGTGTTACGAGATCTCGTGGTTATCGCGAACCAGGAACGGCTCTTGGCCCTGGCTGCCACTAACGGCCTTCCGGTAATGTATGGAATGCAGGAGTTCGTGGCCGCAGGCGGCCTCATGTCCTATGGTCCGAACCTCGTCGAGATGTACCGCCGCGCAGCGTATTTAGTGGACAAGATTCTCAGGGGTGCCAAGCCGGCCGACCTGCCGGTCGAACAGGCCACCAAGTTCGACCTGGTCATCAACCTCAAGACGGCCAAGGCCTTCGGGCTGACGATCCCGCCGTCGCTCCTACAGCGGGCGGATCAGGTGATCGAGTAACGACATGCCCGAGTTCCTCAATCTGTACCGCACCCGGTTCCTTGGACAGTCGTGAACGCACGCACAGGTCGATTTCGGGGGATACCGACATTGCGATCATCGGGTTCTCCGAGGTGCTCAGCGCACGAATGTTCGGCGAGCTGAACGAGAAGCAGGACGAGTACCTGAAGGACATCCACGCCTCCGGGCAGCACCTCCTCGCCCTCATCAACGACATCCTCGACCTGTCCAAGATCGAAGCGGGGCGCATGGACCTCGAGGTGACGGACTTCGACCTGACGATGGCCATCGACAATGCGCTGACCCTGGTCCGCGAGCGGGCCGCGCGCAGGAGCATCGCACTGCACACCACCATCGACGATCGGCTTGGTGAGGTCCAGGGTGACGAGCGAAAGATCCGCCAAGTGCTCCTCAACCTGCTCTCGAATGCGATCAAGTTCACCCCCGAGGGCGGCCGGATCGAAGTCGGGGTGAAGCCGGCGGACGGCTCCGTTGAGGTCTCGGTCAACGACACAGGAGTCGGCATCGCGCCGGAGGATCGGGAGGCGGTGTTCGAGGAGTTTCGGCAGGTGGGGCCGGCCGACAAGAAGGTGGAAGGCACCGGGCTTGGCCTGGCGCTATCGCGGAAGTTCATCGAGCTCCACGGGGGCAAGATCTGGGTCAAGAGTCAGGTCGGGCAGGGCTCGACGTTCACGTTCACCGTGCCGGCGCGCCGCGGCGAATGAGCTCGACTACGCGAAGGGGCCGAGCAGCGTCCGGATAAAGCACCGGGCTGCGCCCGGCAGGCACCACCCAGACTTCACCCCGGGAAAAGAGGATACGCTTGGCATCACACGCGCTTATCTGGCAGTCTGAGGACAGGTAGAAACTGTTCTACCAGGGGAGTTCGTGACGCCGCCATGTCCCTGAACATCAAAGACGCCGAAGCCCACCATCTAGCCCGGGCACTTGCCAAGGAAACCGGCGAAACCATGACCCGCGCGGTGACCGAGGCCCTGCGGGAGCGCCTCGAACGCGTCCGCCGCCGCAAGCGGCCCGAGGCTACCGCCGCCGAGTTGCTTGCGATTGGCCGCCGCTGCGCCGGAACCCTCAAGGGCGAGCCAGTCGATCACGCCGACCTGCTCTATGACGACAGGGGCCTTCCCCGATGATCGTGGACACTTCGGCGCTGCTCGCCATCCTGTTCGATGAGCCCGACGCCGAACGTTACGCTCGCGCCCTTGCCGAGGCCGACACGATGCGCGTTTCCGCCGGCAACTTCGTCGAGGCCGCGGTCGTCGTCGAGGCGCAGACCAATGCTGGCGGCCGAGGCCAGTTCGATACGCTGATCCGCCGCGCCGGCATCGTCAAGGGCCCGGATTTCAGCAAGACCGACGTCACCGCAGCGCTTCCCTTTCCGTAGAAGCCGAGCCAACCGCCCCGCAGAAAATGGCCACAGCGTTACGGCGCCGTGTCGCGCCGGCGGGTCAGCCCCCGCCGCGCAGGCGCGGGTCGAGCAGATCCCGGAGCGCGTCACCCAGCATGTTGAACCCGAAGACCGCCAGCGACAGCGCCGCCGCCGGGTAGATCGCGAGCCAGGGCGCCTGGTACATGTGGTCGAGCCCGGCCAGCGACAGCATGCCGCCCCAGGTCGGGTAGGGCGGCGGCACTCCGAGGCCGAGGAAGGACAGGCTCGCCTCGGTCAGGATGACGGTGGACAGCCCGGTTGTCGCCACCACGATGATCGTGGGCAGCACGTTGGGCAGGATGTGGGCGGCGGTGATGCGCAGGTGGGTGGACCCGAGCGCGAGCGCGCCTTCCACGTACGTCAGCTCCTTGATGGTGAGCGCCGCGCTCCGCACGACGCGGGAGTTCTGGATGCCGAAGGCGACGCCGAGCACGAGCGTGATGTTGAGCACGCTCGGGCCCAGGAGCGAGAGGATCGTCATCAGGAGCAGGAGGCCGGGGAAGGCCATCCAGGCGTCCACGCCGCGCTGCGCCCACAGATCCACGCGGCCGCCGAAGTACGCCGAGCCGACCCCGATGAGGCTGGCCAGCGCCGCGCCCAGCGCGATGGCCCCGAACCCGACGTAGAGCGAGATGCGCGCGCCGTAGAGGATGCGGGTGAGCAGATCGCGCCCGAGGTGGTCGGTGCCGAGCCAGTGGGCGGCGCTCGCCGACTGCAGGCGCTCGCGCAGGCTCGTCTCCGCGAAGCCGTAGGGCGACAGCATCTCCGCGCCCAGGGCCGCGGCCAGCATGACCAGCACGATGACGCCGCCGACCACGCCGAGCGGCTTGCGCCGGAGCAGCTGCGGCCAGACGTCGAGGTACCACGGCCGCGGGGCCGCCCGGACGGCCGCCGCCGGGGGCGCGCCGGGCAGCGCCAGCGCGCTACCGGTATCGGATGCGCGGGTCGAGGAAGGCATACGAGAGATCGATCGCCAGGTTGAGGCCCACCACCATGGTCGCCACGATGAGGTTGACCGACTGGACGACCGGATAGTCCATGCGGGTGAGCGCCTCGAAGAAGAAGAGCCCCACGCCGGGCAGCCGGAAGATGGTTTCCATGATCACCGAGCCGCCGATGTAGAGCGGCATCTGCAGCCCGATGAGGCTGATGACCGGGATCAGCGCGTTCTTGAGCGCGTGCCGCAGCACGATGCCGCGCTCCGGGAGGCCTTTGGACCACGCGGTGCGGATGTACTCCTGGCGGAGGACGTCGAGCAGGGCCGAGCGCATGATGCGCATGATGGGCCCGGCCCGGGTGATCCCGAAGACGAGGGCGGGGACCAGCATGATCTTGAGGTTGGCGAGGGGATTCTCGGTGAACGGCACGTAGGTCCAGACCGGCGTCCACTTGAACAGGATGGCCGGGACGACGACCACCACCACCGCCAGGCCGAAGTACGGCACGGAGAGCGCCAGGATGGCCAGCACGCGCCCGGCGTAGTCGGCGGCGCTGTCCTGGCGCACCGCGGAGACGATGCCGATCGCGACGCCGATCACCACCGAGACCAGGATCGTCAGGACGGCCAGCTCGAGCGTCACCGGGAAGCGGCGGGCGAACTCGTCCCAGATGGGCTGGCGCGTCCAGTAGGAGCGGCCGAAGTCACCGCGGGTGAGGATGCCTCCGACCCACTCCGCATACTGCACGTAGGCGGGCCGGTCCAGGCCGAGGTCCTTGCGCATCGCCTCGATCGTCGGGGCGTAGGCCTGCCCCTCCACCATGCGGAGGACGACGTCGCCGGGCATGAGGCGCATCATGACGAACACGATGACGCTCACCAGGAACAGCGTCGGCACCGCGAGGGCGAATCGGCGCAGGACGTACTGGTGCACGGCCGCCGCCGATCAGCGGTCGATCCAGGTGTACATGTACTTGAGCCCCATGCCGTAGCCGTCGTGGTGCTTGAAGCCCTTGACGTGCCGGGCGTGGGAGATGTACTGGGGCCCGTTGGGGAAGTAGACGTAGTAGGCCTTGTCCGCCAGGTAGCGCTGGATCTCGTCGATCATCTCCTTGCGCTTCTTCGGGTCGAGCTCGCGGCGCTGCGCGATCAGCATCCGGTTCAGCTCGGCGTCGGCCACGTGGCTGCGGTTGTTGGGCTGCTCGGGGGCGTGGGTGCCGTAGAGCCAGTCGTCGATCTCGGTGAACGGCGTGATGGGGCCGATGGCCATCTTCTCGAACTTGCCCAGGTAGGTGGTCGAGATGTACTTCCCGTACTCCTCGGGCTTCAGCTCGACCTGGATGCCGACCTTGCTCAGGTTGTCGGCGGCCAGCTCGTAGATCGAGCGCCAGGGCGGCGCGTAGCCCGGCCAGTGGAAGGCGGGCGTGGCGAAGCCGCCGCGGTGCCCGGCCTCGGCCAGGAGCTTCCTGGCCTCGGCGGGATCGTAGCCGGTGAGGTACTTCGCCTTCGCGGGATCGAGCCTGGCGGGGTCGATCTTCCACTCCTTCATCGCGCAGGGCACCGGGCCGCTGTCGATGCACGCCTCGCCCGCGTAGAGCCCGTCGTTCCAGGTCTTGCGGTCGATGGCCAGCGCCACTGCTCGCCGCACGCGCACGTCGTTGAAGGGGGGCTGATCGGTGCGCATGTAGATGATGCCCATGCCGATGATCTGCGTCGGGGTGATCGAGAGGTCGGGGTTGGTCTTCTGGAGCGACTTGCCTTCCTCGACGCTCGCGTAACCCCACATGTGCCCGAAGTCGACCTTGCCCGCGCGGAGGAGCGAGAGCCGGGTGTTGCCGTCCGGCGTGATCTCGAGCTCCACCGAATCCACGTAGGGCAGGCCCTTGACGTAGTAGTCGGGGTTGCGCTCCCAGACGATCCGCACGCCCTTCTGGTACGACTTCAGCATGAAGGGGCCGGTGCCGATGATGGCCTCGGGGCGATTGAAGTCGCCGAACTGATCCTCGACCTCCTTCGGCAGGATCGCGGTGAACGCCGGGCTGGCCAGGTGGTTGAGCAGCGGCGCGAAGGGCTCCTTGAGGGTGATCCGGACCGTGTAGCGGTCCGGCGTCTCGATCGACTGGACCTGGTCGAGGCGCGACTTGAACCCGGACTTCGCCATGAAGCGCTCGAGCGAGTACTTCACGTCGGCCGAGGTGACCTCGCGCCCGTTCACCGGCGGCTTGTTGTGGAACTTCACCCCCTTGCGGAGCGTGAAGACCACCGTGGTCGGGCTCGGGTACTCCCACTTCTCGGCGAGGTCCGGGAGGATCGAGAAGTCGGCGGTGTGCTTCTGCTCGGGACCGTGGGGGAAGCGAACGAGCTGACTGTAGGCCATGCTCGCCCACGAGTGGGTCAGGAAGCTGATCGAGAGGTGCGGATCGAGGTTGGGCGCCTCACGGTCGGCGAGCCGGACGGTGCCGCCCCGCTTGGGCTGCTGCGCGTCCGCGGGCGGGGGCAGGGTCAGGATCACGAGCGCTGCGCACGCGGCCAGGACGAAGGATCGGATCATGGTCGCCTCCCTCGGTCGGGTGGAGGGGCTCGGAAAGTGCGCCCATTATGGACAGGCCGGGCGCCTTGTCAACCGCCTGCCTGCCCGCGGTTCGGTCAGGCCCACTCGCGTCTGAGCTGCTCCCGGCTGTACCCGGCCTGCTCGAGCTGCTTCAGCACGAGCGACAGGCTGGTAGCGCTGAGTGTCTGGGGCCCGTGGCCAAGGACCACCACGTGATGGCCTCGAAGATTGAAGTGCTTGTGCCCGTCGGCGCGCTTCACCCGGACGGCGCCCTCGCGCAGCAGCCATCGCTCGAGCTCCCGGCGTGTGATCACGGCTAGAAGGTGAGCGGGATCTCCCGCCGCTCGCGCAGAGAGCGCTCCGCCTCGACGCACACGATCACGCGCTTGCGCGCCTCTTCGCCCGACACCAGCGGACGTCGCGCGCGGAAGGCCACCACCGCCTGCGCGAGCTGGGTCTCCAGCTCGAACAGCTCGCCGGACGCGGCCAGGGTGACGGTCTCGGCCTCCGCCGCGCCGCGCCGCGTGACCTTCAGCTCGAACGCGGGCTGGCGCGTGCGGTCGAGGGTGCCGGACCACCAGGCGCGGATGGCGCCCTCGCGCCCGACCACCTCGGTCACGTGGTGGTACTCGAAGGCGGCGAGCGTCTCGGTGACGACGGCGTAGGCGCCGCCGCGGAAGCGCAGGAGCGCGGTGAAGTTGTCCTCCATGCCTTCCTCGGCGCGCCGGCCGTTGCCGAGGGCCAGGACCGACAGCGGGTCGCCGTGGCGCTCGAGATACCACATGAGGGAATCGAAGGCGTGGACGGGCTCCTCGAGGATCCACGAGCCCACGCGCGACCGATCGTGACGCCAGCCGTCGGCGCCCGGCCGGTAGGGAAAGCGGAAGAGGGTGTGGAGCGCGTACACCGGCTCGCCGATGTCACCGGCGTCGATGATGGCCTTCACGCGGCCCCACTGGGTGGAGAGCCTCAGCTCGTGGCCGACCGTGAGGACCCGCCCGGACCGGCGGGCCGCCGTGAGGAGCCGATCGCACTGCTCCGCGGTGGCCGCCATCGGCTTCTCGAGCAGCACGTCCTTGCCCTGGTCGAGGGCGGCGACGCCGATCTCCTCGTGCAGGTGGTTGGGCACCACCAGGTCGGCCACGTCCACGTCGGGGCGCGCGAGCAGCTCGCGGTAGTCCAGGTGCACCGGCACGTCGGGGAAGTCCCGCCGCGCCAGCGCGGCCGTCGCCTCGCTCCGGCAGGCGATGGCGGCCAGGATCGCGCCGGGCGCCTTGCGGATGGCAGTCGCGTGGTGCCGGCCCCACAGCCCGTAGCCGATCAGCCCGAAGCGCATGCTTAGCCTTTCACCGCGCCCGAGACCAGCCCGCGCACCACGTACTTCTGCAGGAGCAGCACCAGCGCCAGCGTGGGCAGGAGGCCGAGCAGGCAGATCGCCATCATGAGGGTGAAGAACACGAAGTAGTCGGAGACGAGCCCGGCCAGGATCACCGGCACGGTCATGGCCTCCGGCCGGCTGACCACGATCAGGGGGATCAGCAGCTCGTGCCAGGAGATGATGAACAGGATCACCGCGCAGGCGGCCAGGCCCGGGGTCGAGAGCGGCAGGATCATCCGGAGGAACGCGGTGAAGCGCGTGCAGCCATCGATCCGGGCCGCGTCCTCCAGCTCCCCCGGGAAGGACGCGAAGTACGGCACCAGGATCATGATGGCGTACGGGATCAGGAAGCCGACCTCGGCGAGGATCACGCCGGCGAGCGAGTTCAGGAGCCCGTAGGTCCGGAACAGCACGTACAGCGGGACCATCAGGACGATGAGCGGCACCATCCGGCTCAGCGCGCTCATCTGGAGCAGCGCCCGCGTCCAGCGCACCCGGAGCCGGGCGATGGTGTAGGCCGAGAGGCTGGCCAGGACGAGCGCGATGAGCGTGACCGCGACGCCGACGATGAGGCTGTTGAGGAACGCGGTCGGGAAGCGCTCGACCGACTTGGGCAGGTACGACACCTGCTGGAAGATCGGCCCCCGCTCGGCGCCGGCGGAGAGGATGAGCCGGAAGTTGGCCGCGGTGTACTCGCGCGGCAGGAGCGCCCGCGTGTCGCCCTGCAGGGTCTTCTCCGACTGGACGGCCGACAGGACGAGGGGCGCCAGCGGCGCGATCAGGAACGCGATCGCCAGGACGTTCGCGAGCCAGAGCGCCGCGCGCCGCGGCCACGGCAGACGGCGGCTCACCACTCCACCCGCCGGTAGACGAAGCGCACGTACAGGAGCGCGACGGCGCCGATGATCAGCGTGAGCCCCCACGCGGAGGCGGCCCCGAGGCCGACGTTGAAGGGCGGCTGGAACGCCATCTTG
The DNA here is from genome assembly GCA_035315345.1 of Candidatus Methylomirabilota bacterium. NCBI lineage: Bacteria > Methylomirabilota (SeqCode) > Candidatus Methylomirabilota bacterium. Next base: position 1,077 of record DATFYA010000082.1, on the reverse strand, counting down.
TAGGTGTACCAGGCCGCCACCCACGTGTCGTTGCCCGGGCCGCCCTGGGTGATGGCCAGGATCTCGTCGAACACCATGAAGGCGAAGGTGGTGCGCAGCACCAGCGTCACCGCGAGGATCGGGCGCAGCAGGGGCAGGGTGAGGCTCCAGAACGCCGACCAGCCCGAGGCGCCGTCCACCTCCGCCGCCTCGTACAGCTCGCGCGGGATGCCCTGGAGCGCCGCGTGGTAGAGGAGGATGTTGAACGGGGTCGTGCGCCACACGTACGCGGCGATCACCGCGGCCATCGCGAGCGTCGGGTTGCCCAGCCAGTTCACGTAGCCGTCGATGAGCCCGAGCGCCGACAGCACGCGGTTGAGATAGCCGTACTGGGCGTTGAGGATGAACGACCAGAGCAGTCCGTTGACGATCGGCGGCACCGCCCAGGGGACCAGGATCAGCACGCGGGTCACCCGCGAGAGCCACACCCGCTCCTCGTTCACGATCAGCGCGATGACGAGGGCGATCACCACCTCGAGGGCCACCGAGGCGGCGACGAAGACCAGCGTGTGCCGGAGCGAGAGCCAGAAGAGCTCGTCCCGGACGAGCCGCGCGAAGTTGGCCAGGCCGGCGAACGGGAACTCGCCCGTGCGCAACTGGCGCAGGCTCACCTCGTGCAGGGACAGGTAGCCCGCGTAGCCGATCGGGTAGGCCAGCACCAGCGCCAGGCACAGGATCGACGGCGCGTTCATCAGCGCCGCCAGCCGTCCCGCCGACAGCTCGCCGCGCCGGAGCGCGGTTGCCGGGCTCACCGCGAGGTCAGGCGCTCTTGGCCTTCGCGACGGCGGCGACCATGTTGTCGCACGCCTGGTCGGCGGTGATCTTGCCCTGCAGGCACGCGGTCAGCTCGACGTTCATGGCGTCGCTCCAGCGCGGATACCACTTCTGGGAGACCGCGGGCACCACGTCGGAGAAGTTGGACGCGCGCTTCCAGACGTCGAGGATCGTCGGCACGTCGCCCCACTTCGCCCAGCCCTTCTTGAGGAGATCGCTCTCCATGACCGACTGGTAGCCGCTGCCGAGCATGGCGTCGGTGGC
>DATFYA010000081.1 GCA_035315345.1 Candidatus Methylomirabilota bacterium | reverse complement strand
ATCATTATGTGCGAGTATCCATTAACGGGAAACGGAACAACCAGTGTGCGACCGACGATGTGACGCGAAAGCTGCTACTCCTGCGCTGGGCTAGGCGCGGACGCCCCACGCGATGGCGTTCTGGAGCAGAACCCTGAATGGATCGGCCTCCCAGGACCCGCGGAACGTGAGCGGCGCGGTGTCCGCGGGGTCGGCCCGCGGTCCGCGGATGGCGGGGTTGTGGCAGTGCCCCAGGGCAATGTAGGTGACGCCGCCCGCGCCCACGTCGCGCGTGTAGCCGAGCACGCGGGTCCGGCCGTCGGGCAAGAGCGACGTGTCGGAGGCGTAGAGCGTGCCGATCGTCGGCGACGTGACGCCGGCGCCGTAGTCGGCCGTCAGCACGATCCGCGTCGCCGTGGGGTCCTGGAGCTCGATGAAGTACGGCTCGTCCTCGACGTCGAAGGACGCGGGCAGCCCCCGCGTGAGGCCGGCGGCGCCGCCGGCCACGTCGACCTGGATCTTGCAGATCGGCGGATGCGTCAGGAAGTAGCTGCCGAGAAGGGCGTGGTGCTCGAGCTTCACGGTTCGGCGCTGCCGGGAGCCCTCGACGCGCTCGGCGCGGCCGCCACTCGTGCCGTGCAGGGCCAGCCACCGGCCGCCGTCCTCCATCCAGCGCCGGATGGCGCCGCACTGCGCGGCGTCCGGATACGGGCCCGCCACGTAGGTGATGAGGAGCCGGCTCACGGGCAGCCACTTCTCGACGTCGCCGAAGTCATTGGCGACCGAGGCCGGGACCTCCTGCTCGGCCAGGAGCTGGAGGAGCTGAAGGCGGGCGTAGTCGTGATCGTGGCCGGCGCTCGCGCCGGGCGGAAATCCGCCGGCGACGAGATGGGCGCGCTTCGATGTCGTGTGCGTCATGGAGCCTCCTCACGGATCTGATCTGGCCGACAGGTAGCACGCGCGGCGCGCGGGTGTCAAACGGCCGCGCGGAGCGGTAGTGTCTCAGTTTGTCAAACTGAGACACTACCCGATCCAGGCTACCTCCGGACGGGAGTGGGGGAGGTAGCCTCAGGGGGTGTGTAAACGAAGAACAGGCGGTGTAGCCTTCGGGGACCACCAACCCGAACCGCGGGCGCTGCGAACGCCCGCCGAAGGAGACACCGCCCATGAAGGAGCAGAGCATCATCGAGGTCGCGGCGTCAAGGCCTGGCTGGGACGCGCTGGAGCGGTACGCGCGGGAGGGAATCCAGCGGTGGCTGCAGCAGTTGCTGGAGGAGGAGGTGGAGGAGGCCTTGGGGCGGCGGCGATATGAGCGGCGGGAGGGCGTCGATGCCGCGCCGGGGTATCGGAACGGGGTGGGCAAGCCGCGCCGGCTCAGTCTGATGAGCGGCACCATCACGGTACGGCGGCCGCGGGTGCGTGGATTGGCGGCGCGCTTCGAGAGCCAGCTGCTGCCGTTGTTCAAGCGGCGCACGGAGGAAGTGGGACGGCTGTTGCCCGAGTTGTACTTGCACGGGCTGGCCCAGGGCGATTTCGATCTGGCCTTGCGGGGGTTGCTGGGCACGGGCGCGCCGTTGTCGGCGGCCTCGATCGCGCGGCTGAAGGCCGGCTGGCAGGCGGAGTACGAGACGTGGAAGCGGCGGCGGCTGGACGACCTCGAGCCTGTGTACGTCTGGGCCGATGGCATCTACGTCAAGGCGGGGCTGGAGAAGGACAAGGCGGCGATGCTGGTGCTGATCGCGGGGCTGCGCGACGGACAAAAGGTCGTGCTCGCGGTGGAGAGCGGGTATCGCGAATCGACGGAGAGCTGGGCCGCGCTGCTCCGGGATCTCAAGGCGCGCGGGCTGCGGGCCCCGCGGCTGGTGATTGCCGACGGGCATCTCGGGATCTGGGGGGCGGTAGCGAGCGTGTTCCCGACGGCCGAGGAGCAGCGCTGCTGGAATCACCGGATCGTCAACGTGCTCGACACGCTGCCGAAGACACTGCAGGGCGACGCGCGCGCGCTGCTCACGCAGATCCCCTACGCCGAGACGCGCGCGGAGGCCGAGCGGCAGCAGCGGGCGTTCCAGGCGTGGGCCACGAAGAAGGGGGTCGCCGCCGCGGGCCAGCGCCTAGCCGAGGACTGGGAGCGGCTCGTGACGTTCTACGCGTTCCCGCAAGCGCACTGGAAGCATCTGCGCACGACCAACGTGGTGGAGTCACCCTTCGCCGCGGTGCGGCTGCGGACGGGGGCGGCGAAGCGGTTCAAGAAGGTCGAGAACGCGACCGCCGTGATCTGGAAGACCTTGGGCGTCGCCGAACAACGCTTCCGCCGGCTCGACGCGCCCGAGCTCTTGCCGGACGTGGCCGAGGGCGTCGTGTACGTCGACGGAGAGCGTGTGAAACGGGGCAACGAGAAGGCCGCCGCCTGATCTTCTTTTACACACCTATTGACAAGACCTCGCCGTCGCGTTCGTTCCCTTGATCGGCGAGCAGGGCTGGCCGGACCAGGATCTGGGTGACGTCCGGATCACGACACAGAGCGTGCTGATCACTCGGATCGGCGTGCACGGGTACGGCAGGCAAGGAGGCTCGAACGGGGCGGGCTGTTCCAATTACGCCGCGAATGGCAGGGACATCACGAGCATCAGCGTCATCGCCGGAGCCGGCGCATTTCGTAATGGAGCGCAAGATGACGCTGACCATCAAACGCTTGGTGGAGGAGCAGCGTTAA